>CAZKWM010000006.1:0-25603 GCA_964556405.1 uncultured Methanotrichaceae archaeon
CCTTCGAGTACGTACCCACGGTGGGGCGCGTGGCTCACAGGGCCAAGAAGGCCACAGAGCTTGGAAGCCTGGATAAAATCATAGACGCAGTCGGCCGAGCCCTGGACAAGGCCAGGACCGACATTGCCAAGGACCCTCTGACCACGTCTCCGCCGAGAGTGATGGATGCAGTGAAAGAGCAGGTGCCCGAGGTTGAGTACTCCTTTGCCCCTCTACCCATAGCCCTGGATCTGAACGGCGTTAGGGTGAAGCTGCCTTACGAAGAGTACGCAGATAGGGTTGAAGCCGTCAAGTTCGACGAAGGGGTCACCCTGGGCGAGGTGGCCACAGTCAAGCCTTCCAAGATGAAAGGCTATATCCTGGTAAGAATACTTCCTGCGTCCGAGACCGGGTTCACCTTCTGAAGGGACCCGGCTCTCAAACCGCAGGGATTTAGAAATCATAACCAGTATCTATTTTGAATATCCGTGGTAGGAAATTATATCCCATCGAGGCAAGAGGGCTGAATCAAAAGATAAGACCTGGATGTTAACAGCCCTCGTAGATGAAGGACTATATACTTGAGATAATACCTATTACATCCAAGATCGTAAGGGCTTTCGGCAGATGAACCGATGCTAATGCGAGGCCTTAGGTGAGATAAAATGAGCCTGGAAGACGAGCTGGACGCAATATTGGAAAAGGGCGTAGATAAGTCAGCCGATGACATGATCAAGTTTGTAGAGAAGGCCTACGGAGAGGTTCCCTACATATTCCAGTTCATGCAGGACCACCCCGAGCTTCTGGTCACCAAGGTGCTCCACAATAATGCTATTCTTAGAAGCTCCAGCCTCGACCCCAAGACCATTGAGCTGATCTCCATTGCGGTGGGCGCGGCCCTAAGGTGCAGCCACTGCCTGAAGCTCCACATTCGGGTGGCATCCAACATGGGCGTCCCTGATGACCAGATAGCAGCGGTCATTTTCCTGGCAGGAAACCTGGTCAATGCCAGCATCCTAGCCACGGCTACCAGGCATTTGGATGAGGAGATGGATATTTGCAGGACCTGCCAGATGGGGACAGGGGCTTGTGAGATTCAAGCCGATGAGGATAAGTCAAAGGAGGGTTGATGGCTGACAAAAACCCTTCGAACCCAAACTCAAAGGTTGATCAATGGTGGGAGACCGCTGAGGATCACAGGTTCGCTCTGGAGGTCCTTCAGCTAAAGGTCAGGAGGGATATCATGAAGATCCTGGCCTCGGGACCCAAACCCCTTGAAGACATAACAAAGGCATTCGGCCTTAAGGAAAGCCAGGCTGAATTTCACTTGGCGCTCTTAGAAAAGTCCCTGGTTGTGGAGCGTTCGGGCGAAGGCTATGGGCTGACACCTACAGGGGCCCTTTACCTGGAAAATGTGGAAATCAGGCGCTGAATTTTTGGGTCGCCGCTAGTCCAAGATATTCAATATATATTGGGCTCATTAACCTTATAGCGTACTCTTTCAGGAATATTCCCCCGGAAACACTCATGCGCCTCAGGACGGGGCTTGTACGTGGCCAATGGAAACCAAGCATGCATGAACTGAACGAACTTCGTTTTTCATGGGAGACGGATCTAGGAGTAGCCCGTGCGGTGACTCAGCACGCCCATTAACCACCAGGGGCACAGTCATAAACCTAGATCAATCCTGATAGGGATAATCATCTTTTGAGATGGCGGCCTTTCAATTGGGATTTCACGCTGAATTAGTCTACGTATTCTCACACATCACGAGATTCCCTAGCATGACCCTAGCTAGAACGTCTTTTCAGGCCCCAGATTGCGGTTTACTTCCATTGTATGCTTAGTCACCTTGCACGTTTTGATCTATACATAAAATATACCAGGATCCGGAGTGCAAACAATATCCACCTCCAGCGCCTCGCAGGTTATACGTGCCACTATTTTGTTGCCTTCATGCCCTGGCAAATCTTGTACATCCGCAGGATTTCAAGCTTTAGGGTGGTTTCCATCTCCGGGCTCGGTCCCTGCTCTAAACGGTTCAAGAATGGCTTTACTTGCTTGCATGGCTTCTGGCATTCCAAGCATGACTTGATTATGGACTCGGTCGACATTAGGCACCCTCCGATATCTTCGATGTCTTTCCTTAGCAATAAGGTTACAGGCGAGTTCTTTACTCTCAACTAAAATCCAGGTTTAGAATGCCTTCGCTATGGACCTCTTGGGGAGCGTTATTATCGAAAATCCTGACATCTTTCCCAAGGTTAACTATCCCATATATGGAGTTTTGGATGGCTGAATAATTGTCAGCGGTGTTCCCATATATCCTGACGTTTTTCAAGCTTAATATCCCCGAGTTTGAGATTGCACCACATTCACCCTCCACCTGGTTATTGCTAATGGAGACATCGTCCATGACGACCTCGGAACCGCTTGAGATACAAATACCCGCCCACATCGCCATCGATACCCTTGGCCTCTGTATAGGATGCGTAGAGCGCGGTTTTCTGCGATAGTACAGCGATTAATCTTCATAGAGCTGCGTCACGATGTAGATAGCAGATGAAAACGTGCTTCATTCCCCTCTATTAGTGTATCGTTCAGCGTTACATCCGAGCCCCAGAAGTCCAAACCAGCGTTAGCTCCACTAAGGAAAGTGGGTGTTATTACCAGCGCTCTGTTACCTTTGATGACGCAATGATCGATTGTCGTGGTACTATTTTCACATACTATGGCTCCACCAAAGCCAGAATTCAGGTTGTTATATGGTCCTGGGTTATCGGAGACGTTGCAGTCTCTAATCGACACCTTTGCCTGATTTGGTTGAGTGCCATTGACATAGATGACGTAAGAAACCCTAGGAAAGCTGCTAGAGAAAACGGTCAAATGAGGATGTCATAGAATCCTGGAGGGCTTTGGCGACATAGGCTGAAGCTATTCTGCATTTAACTACTGAAGATAAGGCTTTAGCTGCCCGTTTCATGGAGTAATCATCTACCTGCCAGCTTATACCCTCATAACCGACATCATTGAGGATCAATCCCTCCGCCGGTGCCGTAGGTGCACCCTCGTTTATCTCGGGGTTCAAGAGGTCGTCTATCCAGCCTAAATCCATCTCCCCTGATCCCACGGCCTCCAGAGAGCAGACGATCTTCCTAACCATATTCCATAGAAAGCCATTGGCCTTTATCTGAAAGACCGCAATGTTTGGCGATTTCTCTCTCACGTCTAGGCCTAAAATCTCCCTAACCGTGTCCTCTTTGCAGGAGGAGAAGTTGCGAAAGTCGTGCTCTCCCAGGAGCTTATGAGCCCCGGACCTCACCACATCCATATCGAGGTCCTGATGGTAGAGGATGTAGAGATACTCCCTCCAGAGAGCACTATACCTGGAATCGAAGTTTTCTGGCACTAAAGACCTGGCCCAGGCCCATACATCCCTGGGCAAACGCCCGTTGAGGGGCCTGGGATAGGTAAGCGCCTCCTTATCTGCTCCGATCTCGAAGTCTATGACCTGGCCGAGGGCGTTCACTCCCCGATCGGTCCTTCCTGCGTAGCCGAACTTGCCTTCAGGGACGCCTATCTTCTCCAGGGCTTCCTTGATCTCGGCCTCGACGGTGGGAACCTCGGACTGTCGCTGGAACCCGTAATAATTATCTCCGAGATAGGCGACCTTGAGAGCTACTCTCACCGATTCACCTGATTGCGCTTATCTAACCTCTCTTGGGTCGGTGATGTATCCAGTGATGGCTGTAGCTCCGGCAGTGGCCGGCGACGCCAGGTAGACGAAGGCCATGGGGCTTCCCTGCCTTCCAACGAAGTTCCTGTTGGAGGTGGAGAGGCTGACTTCTCCGGGACCTAAGAGGCCGAAAGATCCTCCCATGCAGGGGCCGCAGCATGGAGACTCGACAGTGGCTCCGGCAATCATGAGCTTTTCCACAAGACCTGCCCTGAGGACCTTCATGTACTCGTCACGGCTGGCAGGAACTACTATCATCCTCACGCCCTTGGCCACGGGCTCATCGCCCATGATGTCACAGGCCAGCTTAATATCCTCGAACCTGCCATTAGTACAGGAGCCCAGGAAGACCTGGTCTACCCTGGTCTCAGGGAGATCGCTTATGGGCCTCACGTTGTCCACATTGTGGGGACAGGCCACCTGGGGTTCCAGATCGCCGACCTTCCAGTACCTTTTATCCATGACGGCGTCCTCGTCTGTCATGGCGACCTTGCTGTTGATCTCCTCATCGCTCTTTCCCCGCTCCTTCAGGTATTTCACGGTGATATCGTCAGGCTCCACGATGCCGGCTTTTGCCCCCATCTCTATGGCCATGTTGGCCATGGTCATCCTCTCAGGAATGTTCATGCGGGAGACGGCATCGCCCCGAAACTCGCAGGCCAGGTAGTTGGCCCCGTCAGCCCCTATGTCCCCTATGATTCTGAGGATCACGTCTTTGGAGGTCACCTTGGAGGGAAGCCTGCCATCTATCATGAGCTGGAGGGTCTTTGGGACCATGAACCAGAGCTTGCCCGTGGCAAAGACCGAGGACATATCGGTGGAGCCTATGCCCGTGGCGAAGGCACCCAAGGCTCCATAGGTGCAGGTGTGGGAGTCGGTGCCCACCATGAGGCTGCCAGGAAGGGCGTGGCCCTTTTCAGGAAGGACCTGGTGGCATACCCCGCAGAATATGTCGTAGTTGAGGATAATCTGATCTGCCGCAAACTTCCTGAGCATGATGTGGTTCTCGGCTGCCTTGAGGCTGTCCGCTGGCACCTGGTGATCGAAGAGAAGGACGATCTTCCTCGGGTCCCAGACCCTGGCGTCCTTACCTGCGATCTCATAGAATCCCTTGACTGCCAGGGGGCCTGTTATGTCGTGTATCATGGCACAGTCCACGTCTGCCATGACAAAATCACCTGCGTGGGCCTCCGTTCCCGAAGCCATGGAAAAGATCTTCTCGGAGAAGGTTCGACCGGTCATGGTCATGGGCATCTCGGTGATCATAAATAAATCTTCACTTTAAACCAGGAGTCACCCTCACTGACATCCGCTGATCCCCTCGGCCCCATTGGTAGCGTAAATTGTTTAAAGGATACAGCCATAGTACGGTAATGTACATTTAACGTCGTTGTAGCCGGTAGACAAGGAAGAGAGATACAAGGAGACCCTAAATTTGAAGCTCAAGTACCTTCTGGACGAGGAAGAGATACCCAAGAGATGGTATAATGTCGCCGCTGACCTTCTCACCCCCCTGGACCCGCCCTTAAGCCCAGCCACTGGAAAGCCCCTCATGCCCGAGGAGGCTGAGGTGATCTTTCCCAAGGAGCTTATACGCCAGGAGATGAGTACAGAGCGCTGGATAGATATTCCGGAAGAGGTCCGCGATATCTACAGACTCTGGAGGCCTACTCCTCTATACAGGGCAGCAAGGCTGGAGAATGCCTTGAAGACCCCTGCCAGGATCTACTACAAATACGAGGGCGTAAGTCCCGCCGGGAGTCACAAGCCCAACACAGCCATCCCCCAGGCCTACTACAACATGAAGGAAGGCATAGAGCGCCTCTCCACAGAGACCGGCGCCGGACAGTGGGGATCGGCCCTGAGCTTAGCCACCTGCCTCTTCGGCCTCAAGTGCACCATCTACATGGTTAGAGGAAGCTATGACACCAAGCCCTACCGGCGCAGCATGATGAGGGTCTGGGGAGCCGAGTGCATAGCCAGCCCCAGCAACAAGACCAACTCGGGCAGGAAGATTTTAGCCCAGATACCCGACACGCCCGGAAGCCTTGGCATAGCCATATCCGAGGCCGTGGAGGATGCCGCCACCCACGACAATACCAACTACGCCCTGGGATCGGTCCTGAACCACGTCCTCCTTCACCAGACGATTGAAGGCCTGGAGCTGAAGAAGCAGTTCGAGATGGCTGAGGATTACCCCGATGTCATGTTCGGCTGCTGTGGCGGAGGAAGCAACTTCCCAGGCATGGTCTTCCCCTTCGTCCCTGATAAGCTCAAGGATAAAAAGGACATCAAGTTCGTCGCCTGCGAGCCCACCGCCTGTCCGACCCTAACCAAGGGAATTTACGCCTACGACTACGGTGATACGGTTGGCCTGGCTCCCATAATTAAGATGTACACCCTGGGCCACGACTTCATTCCCCCAGGCATCCATTCCGGAGGCCTAAGGTACCATGGAGACGCCCCACTGCTCTGCAACTTAGTTCACGACAAGGTTATTGATGCCACGGCCTGCCAACAGACCGAGATCTTCAAGGCTGCCACCATCTTCGCCAGAAGCGAGGGCATAATTCCGGCCCCTGAGTCTTCCCATGCCATAAAGCCTGCCATAGACGAGGCCCTGAGGTGCAGGCAGACCGGAGAGGCCAAGACCATCTTCATATCGCTGAGCGGCCATGGATTCTTCGATTTGGCGGCCTACGACAGCTTCAACGATGGAAAGCTCGAGGACTACGAGTATCCCGAAGAATTGGTGAAGCAATCCCTTGCCAAGCTACCAAAGTCAGCCTGAACGAGGATCTGAATCCAGATCCAAATCCAAGATTGGCTTCGTAGTGAACCCCATAGCGGGCATGGGCGGGTCGGTCGGCCTCAAGGGCACAGACGGCCTTGCTCAGGAAGCCGAGCGGAGAGGAGCAAAGCCACTGGCAGGAGCTAGAGCCAGGTCTTGCCTGGGGCTCCTTTCCGGCTACGCTGAGGAAATGGAGCTTCTGACGGCCCAGGGCCCCATGGGAGAGGATATCCTCCAGGGCTGCGACCTCATCCGCTTTAAGGTAGTTCACAAACCAGAAGGCCAAGGCGAAACGAAGGCCGAGGATACCAAGGCTGCATGCAAGGCTTTTTTGGATGGGGAAGCAAAGCTCATCATCTTCTGCGGAGGAGACGGCACAGCCAGGGATGTGGCCTCTGCGGTCCAAGATTACGATGTTCCCGTACTGGGAATACCTGCCGGAGTGAAGATGCACTCAGGGGTTTTTGCCATAAGCCCAGAGGCTGCCGCTGAGCTAGCCCTTGGATTTATCAGGGGAGACCTGAAAGCCCGGGAGACGGAGATCGTGGACGTGGACGAGGAGCTTTACAGGTCAGGGGAGCTTAAGACCAGGCTTTACTCTACAGCAACAACTCCTTACCGGCCTGCTCTGGTCCAGGGCGTAAAGCAGATCTACGCCTCGAAGAGCGAGGACGAGTTCAAGGATCAGATCGCTCTGTTCGCCAGCGAGTTTATGAGGGATGGATCGGTCTATATCCTCGGAGCCGGGACCACGACTACTAAGATCGCCGAGCTTCTGGGAATAGAGAAGACCCTGTTGGGAGTGGATGTGATCCAGGAAGGCAAGGTCGTCCTCAAGGACGCCTCGGAGAAAGATCTCCTGGATGTGCTGGATAAAGTAGAGCCAGAGGGGGCCCGGATCATCATAAGCCCCATCGGAGCCCAGGGGTTTATTCTGGGAAGGGGAAGCCAGCAGATAAGTTCTAAGGTTTTGAAAAAGGCGGGAATTGAGAGCTTAATTGTAATTTCTACGCCCCATAAGCTCTCGGAAGTTCCTTACCTACTGGTGGATACGGGAGACCCTGAAATCGATAGGGCCCTGATTGGAAGGCACCAGATATTGACCGGGTACAGGATAGCACAGCTCAAGGAGGTTAAGGCGGCCTCCAAGGTATCTAAAGATAATATAGAATAGGTGGTACGATTGCTCAACGGTGAGCGTATATAAGTCACTTAATAAACATATTGCCATTAAGCTAACGTTAAGTTAAAGAAGTTAACCGTATCAAATAAATGGACCATGAATTCACCAATCTTTAGCTAATCGGTTAGAGAAATCTTAGGTTTACTCACACCCCGGAAGATAAATCTTAATTTCTTATGTATGATAATCTCAGGCCACCATATATTACTAATATCACGATATGCCTATATGAGTTGTAGATAAAACTATACATAACCAAGCTTTTAATGCATTTTTGGGATTGACGTTTAACTTGATGGTGAAAATCCTGGCCAGGTTAATAGAAAGTCAAGATGCTCTTAGGAGGCGAGAGCAAGGAGGAACTACATGGTAGCGCCCTCATTTCTGATATTGATGGTTGCAGGAGCGAAAGGATTGGATGTGTCCGTATCTCAAGGGGACGGCAGCTCGGGTATGAATTTAGACATGAATTACTGAGGAGATATGGCTCGGCATTACATAACCTTGGATCCAACAGCTGGAACCTCGCGCGAATCCTCGCCTTTCTATGGTTCTGGACATAGAGAACAAAAAGAATATGGGATGAAGGAGGGTCACGCAAGGTCGAACTTTACCATAATAGGAAATGACACCACCCACACTGATTACAGCCTTCGAGTGACGAAGGGCGGAGACATAGCGATAACTCAAACTCTATCGTCTAAGAATGCTAAGCAGATCCATGCTCAAGGGTACGCATCCGGCAACCATGGAGACCAAGCCTTTGCAACCATTGATATGTATTCGTCAGGCTATAAAGCTAATCTCGATGGCTACTGTAATGAAGCCCAAGTTACTGAATGGTTGGCCGTGGTGGGACATAAAGCGAATTATGCAAGCGCTGATGAATCTCAAGGGATTATAACCACGCATATGTGGACAGCTACTTCTAGACATAGTGGGATAATAATATCAGCTATATCAGCTTCAACCTGACCAGGAATATAGAAGGATTGATAGCTCCCATAAACTGCTGCGGAAGAACCCTCTCACCTTATGGAGCTCGCTATTTGGAGATGGAGACCAACCGATGTAAGAATGATGGGTAGAACGAGCGCTCTGGAGGGAAAGTACCGGTCTCAAGAGGAGATGATGATCTCTTCAGCAGATAACACTATAAACGTCACAGTCTACAAACCCGTCAAGACGGAGCCCTACATCATCTCCTATTACGCAGCGCCGGCCGGTTTTCATGTTGGCCAGGGGCATTACCGAGTACATGGGGAGGCAGATAAACGGCAGGGAATTGGAGGTCAATAACTGGGATTTCACAGGCTCAAACGCCCTTTACAATCGGGAATTTTTCAAAGGTAGAAACTCGGTACTGTGGCTGAAGAGCGTGAACACCACTGTGCTATCCACCGATGAATCCATTATCGAAGCTAAGCTCAAGCCGACCAAGTACCTAGGTATGTGCAATAGCATCTCGCACCGATGGCGTTCAGGATCTGAGTTATGGCTTGAGAGATTCCCAGTACGATATCAATCACCGAAGGTACCCTCTTATCCGCGAGAGCCACGAACGCTATTACGGCGGATACGACCTCTTTAGAAGAGTTGAATTGAGGGCATCTCATCAAAAAGACAGATTGGAGGATAGCTGGCTGCCATGCATGAATTATACCACCCCCGCCAGCGTTTGGATGGCGAGAAGCATGTGTTTGCTGGCGCCAGGGAGGTTTTCAGTTGCTGTAGGTCAACCTCGGAGGTTTTGAATGATTTAACCGAAGCTTAGGACCCAGGGAGAGACACCATCAACCCTATGATAGCTTTTTTCAAAGTGACATAGCGAAGGATATGCATAACCGTGGGAAAGCGATGATCGAAATTTCTATGCTTCACTGGATATTTGAGATTTCTTACCGCTGGTGGATATGGAAGATACTGAGATCGATAAAGCCGATCGACAAAGCCCGAATGGAAAGGCTTTGGGTGTTGGCTGGATACAGGATAACGCGGCTCAAGGATATGAGGGCTGGTTTTCATATAGCCAATTAAACTGTCTTTAATAAAGAATAAATTTTTTCGTAGAACTTTCATAAATTCACTTCAGGATAGAGCTTGCCAGAGCTCGATTATGTGGTCCCCGTAAAGTACCCATATCAATATGATGATCCCAAAGATGATGTAGAGATTGATGAGATACACCAGCCATAGGAACATCTTTGCCTTCTTCTCCGGGGTTCCAAACCAATCATCGGTCTTTCTCCTTATCCATTCAAGCATCTCTTTTGCTCCAGTAAAATAATTCAGCGATCCATGATCCTTCAGCTACATATGAAGAAACATCTTTGGATCAGCATCTAAAATCAGTTAAGTAACATCTATTTAAAAATAGAAAAAGGTTTCGGGAAGGAAAAGCACTGCATTCTTTTAGTGCCCCTACCTGCTCAGGATTCAGATGCGTGGCCTCCAAAAGAACGCTTGCCATCGCTTTCCCATCGTGATTCTTTATTATTATCATAGCGAATCATATCTTGCTTAGGTCGTCATAATCTAACATTGATATCGAGGAGGTCGCAGAATGGATACGGACCTTTTCCAAAGAATGCAATCTCAGACAACGTACAGCCTGTGATTTTAGGTATGCCCTTAGCGGTTACTGGTTCACTCAAGCACCGGACGAATTGTCCGAACCCACCTCCAGTGAGAACACTTCTGGCCTGGGCGGAAAGGGGGGTTGAGACCTAGAACGAGGGAACAGGGACAAAATTCGGCGCTCTCGGGGAGCAAGTTCCAGAAAAACAAGGATTGAAACAATATAATCCTGAACGACCAAGCGATGACACTTTATAGCACATTAAACAGACTTCATTCGAAGATTTGAAGGATAAAAACAATAAGAGGAGAAAGCAATAAGAGGAGATCTGAAACTAAATGGCGACAGGAGCCATCGCCAAAGAAAGCGCCGAAGCTGAAATCCCATCCCCAAGCGAAAGTCCAGAAAAGCACAAGTACATCATAGCCGCCACCATTTTTCTAGGGGTCTTCATGTTCGTCCTGGACGGCTCAGTGGTGAGCATCGCCCTTCCCACCATCACCAGGACTTTCAGCATAGATGTAGATCAATCGGAATGGGTGATCACCGCCTACCTTCTCACCCTAACCAGCCTCTTTCTGATCTTCGGTAAAGCCTCAGAGCGCACTGGTAAGAAGATGATGTTTCTCTCAGGCTTTGTTCTCTTCATCCTGGGCTCTTTTCTCTGCGGCCTTTCGACAAGCCTGAATGCGCTTGTTTTCTTCAGGGTAATACAGGCCATAGGCGCTGCCATGGCCTTCTCCATAAGCTTTGCCATCATCTTTCTGGTATTTCCTGAGGATGAAAGAGGGAGAGCCATGGGATACATAGGCTCTACCGTAGCCATAGCAGGAATAGCAGGTCCGGTACTGGGTGGATTTATCGTCAGCTCTCTCGGATGGGAGTACATCTTCTTCCTCAACATTCCTCCAGAAATGCTTCTATTGATACTGGCCTGGAAGTTCCTTACCTCCGATAAGGCCGATACAGATCCATTGTATGCCGCTTCATCCAAAGAAAAGGCTTCTAAGAAAGCTCAGAAAAAGATGGACTTTCTGGGGGCGGCAGCCCTTATCATCTGCACAACATCCCTCATGGTTCTGGTAAACCATCTTCCCACAACCAGGGATGACCCAACCTTTACGGCATCCTGCGCCCTGATATTCCTGACATCCCTTGCCATATTAATCAGATCCGAGAGTAGGCAAGAAAACCCCATACTCAACCTTTCCATCTTCAATAACAGGCTCTTCGTTCTGCCATGCCTAACGATGCTAATATATTTCATAGCCGAGTACATCCTAGTAGTCCTGGGCCCATTCTACTTCGAAGGAGTTATGGGCTTTACTCCTGCCAAGGTGGGAACCATTCTTCTCATCATCCCGACCATAACCATCCTAGGAGCCCCTTTCTTCGGCTGGATGTACGATAAGCACTACTGGAGGTATTACGCCGCCACAGGCATGGCGGTCATGGCAGCCGCCCTCCTTATCATAAGCTTCGCTTTCAGAATAAAAGACATCGATCTCATCCGCCTATCCTTTGTACCCTTGGGGATAGGTTATGCTATCTTTCAAAGCCCCAACACCACAGAGATCATGATAGCCCTGCCCGAGGAGATGATAGGCACCTCCTCCAGCTTCACGGGCGCAGTGAGAAACCTGGGAATGGGTCTTGGAGTATCTATTGGAAGCCTTCTAGTATCGATACAGCTGGACATGGCAGGATACAGCGGCTCTATCATCGGAGCCAGTCCAGAGCTTCTATCTACCGCTATAAGCAACGGCCTTATGATCGCTGGACTGCTGTGCATCCTCGGCACGGTGATATCAGCCAGAGGAAGCAGGATTGCCAAAGGAGCCTGTTCGAAAGACCTTCCAAAGGCCCATTAAGAATCATTGCCTACAGCATTGAGAGCTAAAGGCCAATATAGCTAAAATCCAGATCTGAGGATTTAAGTCCCGATGTTTTCCTTAAGGTAAGGAGATATAACAGTAGTAGAAGTCAGAGCAGTCGAATCCCGACCGGCAGAAGCTAGATCTCAATACGATCTCATAGCCAAGCCTGATGACCCCCCAGGAGCCGGTAAGTCTTAATGGCCATCATCCCCCCTCATAGGAGTGTTCGTGGTGGTCCTGGACGGGTCCGTAGTAAACATCACCATCTTCCCCACCATCAACCGGCTATTTAGATGTTAATATGATACATTCTCAGTGGATAATCACCTCCTACCTAGTAGCGGTAACCAGCATCATCCTGGTCTTTGGAAAGGTGGCAGAAAGGCTGGACAAGGCCAGGATCTTCATGGCAGGCTTCTGCCTCTTCATCTTAAGCGCCCTTAGCTGCGGAATCTCCTCAAGCCTGCCTATGTTTTGGTAGGCTTCAGAGTTTTTCAAGGAATAGGGTCCACCATGGCCTTCTCTATAAGCTCCGCCCTGATCTTCCAGGCCGTTCCCATAGTGCCCATGGATTCTCTCCGCAGATCCGGTCATGGATTTCATTCTATCCCTATCCGCCTTTCTGATGATAGAATCGAGGATCATAAAATCAGGACAAAGGGCCCCTCTCCTGGACCTTTCAATCTTCAAGATCGCCAGGTTCACCCTGCCGGGCATCAGCATGATCCTCTTCTTCGTGGCCAGCTTTATGGTGGGGAGCCTGGGTACCCTTCTAAATGGAGTAGATCTACAATCCCGATAAGGTCGGCGCCATATTCCTGATAGTTCCGGCCGTCATGGTCTTTGGCACTCCTCTGGCGGGATGGCTCCACGATAGATATTCCTGGAAATACTATGTTGCGGTGAGCATGCTCATAATGGCGGGCGCTTTAACCCTTCTGATCTGCCAGGGAAAAGGACCTTTAATGGCTGATGCGTCCTTCGTGCCCCTGGGGATTGGAAGCGCCCTCTTCTAAAGCCCCAACAACGCCGATATCATGAGCTCCCTTCCGCGGGCTAATATGACAGCATTCTCCCGCATCATGGTTACCGTCGGAAATCTGGGAATGACCCTAGGAGCATACCTGGGAAGTCTGGTGGTCTATTTGCAGCTAGAGCCTGGCCCCCGGTACTACGGAACTATCATTCATGCCAGTCCTGAGCTTCTATCGGCATCCATAGCCAATGGATTCCTTCTGGCGTGCGCACTCTCCATTCTGGGAGCAGGAATCTCTCTGGTGAAAAGCCAATATCGCTCCAAGTCACATCTTATTTTTAAAATAACTGTTACTAAAAGCGTAGATTGATCTCTAATGGAGAATCCTATAGATAAAATTCCCTTAAGGTGTAGAGAGGAAATGCCTCTCTATTTAAGAGATTGCAGAAGAATGGTGATCTTGTCCCCATAGAGGACCCAAATCAGAACACCAATTCCGAAGATGATGTAGAGGTTGGTGATGTACACCAACCACTGAAGCATCCTCATCTTCTTCTCTGGGGTTCCGAACCACTCTTCAGCTTTTCTCTCGTAATAGTTGGGCATCTCTTCTATGCTGAAACCTCACCTGTCGCTGCGAGGGCACTCGCCTGAGCTGCTGCAGCTAGTTTGGCAGCTTTCTTGGCCTCTTCCTGCTTGACGCGCGCCTGGGCCTTGCCCTTGAGCTTCTTGAGCCGGACCACGTTGTCCCTGTCCATCTCTTCCAGGGCGAAGCCTATGAACCTGATGGTATCCTTGAGCTCGGGTATGACCTTGAACTCAAGGCCGTTAACCCTTCTCTTGGTGCTTTCGATATCCTCGACCAGCTTTCTCATGCCAGTCTCAACCTCAGCAGCCAGGATGATCTTATCCACCAAAGTCTCGTAGGCCTCGGCGGCCTCGTCGATGGCAGCGCTAGTGCCTATGATGCCGTAGCCACGCTCGTACATCTTCTTTTGCACCGACTCTGCCGTGATCTTGGGCACGACGACGCCCATGATGTTCCTAGACTCGAGCTGGACGGCTGGTTCTCCCTGAAGGGCAAAGGCAACGCTGTTGATGGCCACGGTGCCTTCAATGGCCCGGGCCATATTCAGCCTCTGGTCTGCCACGATCAGGGCTGCAACCAGCTCAGCTCTTACGGTCTTAGCTCTGTTCAGCACTTCGAAAAATTCGATCATCAGGCCGTCGCGCTTCATCTTGAGGAGCGAGTGGCCGGTCTGAGCTACCTTGATCCTCTTTCGTAGGGCGATCAGCACAGCCCTGGTCGGCTTCGTTCCTTTAATTACGGCCATGATCTCACTTCTTTGGTGCCTCAGCGGGCTTGGATCCTGCGTACTTCGGGTGGTAGACCTTGATGAACTTGTCGTCCACCCTGGTCAGCATGGACTCGGGCAGATCAGCCAGAAGCTTCCATCCAATGCCCAGGGTGTCGAAGATGGTCCTATCCTCGTCCCTGCCCTGGTTGACAAACTGCTTCTCGAACTTGTCTGCGAACTCCAGGACCAGCTTATCGCGCTCAGAGAGAGCCTCTTTGCCTACGATGGCTGCGAGGCCACGCAGATCGCATCCCTCTGCATAGTAGGCGTAGAGCTGATCTGAGACTGCCCTATGATCCTCGCGAGTATGGCCCTTGCCAATTCCGGAGTTCATCAGCCTGGACAGAGAGGGCCTGATATCAATGGGGGGATAAATGCCCTTCCTGTGCAGCTCTCTGGAGATGATGATCTGGCCTTCGGTGATGTACCCGGACAGGTCTGGGATGGGATGGGTGATGTCGTCACCGGGCATGGTCAGGATAGGGAACTGGGTGATGGAGCCCTTCTTGCCCTTGATGATGCCAGCCCTCTCGTAGTTGGTAGCCAGGTCGGTGTACATGTATCCGGGGTAGCCGCGGCGCCCTGGAACCTCTTCCCTAGCTGCGCCCATCTGACGGAGAGACTCGCAGTAGTTGGTCATGTCCGTGTAGATGATGAGCACGTGCATGTTCAGGTCGAAGGCCAGGTACTCGGCGCAGGTGAGGCCGAGTTTGGGTGTGAGCAGCCTCTCGACTGCAGGGTCGTCGGCCAGGTTCAGGAACACCACTGCCCTCTCCAGGGCACCAGTCCTCTCGAAGTCGGCCATGAAGTGCTGGGCCTCTTCGTTGGTGATACCCATGGCGCAGAAGATGACTGCGAAGGGCTCGACCTCGCCGAGAGCCTTAGCCTGTCTGGCGATCTGCAGTGCGACGTCGTTGTGGGGAAGACCTGCCGCAGAGAAGATGGGCAGTTTCTGTCCCCTGACAAGGGTGTTGGTCCCGTCAATGGTGGAGATACCGGTCTGGATGAAAGCCCTTGGCTTCTCACGGGATGCGGGGTTGATGGCCGCACCGATGATCTCTCTCTCCACATCTGGGACTATGGCCGGGCCGCCGTCTCTAGGCCTTCCGGACCCTGATAGAACACGCCCGATGATGCTTGGTGCCAGAGGCATCTTGATGACGTCCCCGGTGAACCTGACTGCGCTGTCCTTGGACAGCCCGCCGGTTCCCTCGAAGATCTGGACGACCACGATCTCATCGGAGGTGTCCAGGACCTGTCCCCTCTTTAAATCTCCGCCGGTCCTTATCTCGACGAGCTCACCGAAGCCCACAGGCTCGGTCTTCTCGACGAAGATGAGAGGCCCTTTGATCTCGTTAATTGTCTTGTATTCCTTGGTAATTGCGGTAGCCATTCTGGATCCTCCTTACTTCATAGCCTTGAACTCAGAGTCCATCTGAGCCAGAACCTTCTGGAGCACGGGCTCGTAGTTCTCCTCCAGCCTGACCTTGGCCAGGGCGTCCTTGGACGGGGTGGCCTGGATCATGTCGATGGGTACTCCCTTCTGGAGGGCTGCGACGGCGTAGTCCCTGTAGGTCAGAATGCCCTTCAAGAGGTCGAACTGCTTCTTGTAGGGACAGAATGTATCAACGGGGTGGAAGGCGGACTGAGCCAGCCAGAAGTTGATGATCATCCTTGCGACCTCGAGGGTGATCTGCTGGTCCTCGGGCAGGGCATCGGAGCCGACGAGCATGACTATCTCTTCAAGCTCTGCGTTCTCCTGCAGTATGGCCATGGCGCGCTTCTTCTGAGCGTTCCACTCTGGGGATACGTTCTCAGTGAACCAGGGCTCAAGGTCCTTGTCGTACAGGGAGTATGAATCCAGCCAGTTGATGGACGGGAAGTGCCTGCGCTGGGTCAGCTTGGAATCCAGGGCCCAGAATACCTTGACCATTCTCAGCGTGTTCTGAGTAACGGGCTCGGTGAAGTCGCCGCCGGGCGGGGAAACTGCTCCGACAATGGAGACAGAGCCCTCGCCGCCAGCCAGAACCTCAGCACGGCCGGACCTCTCGTAAAAGTCAGCCAGCCTTGCGCCCAGGTATGCGGGGTAGCCCTCTTCGCCAGGCATCTCTTCTAGTCGGGATGCAAGCTCTCTCATGGCCTCTGCCCACCTGGAGGTGGAGTCAGCGGTCATCATGCAATCGTATCCCATATCTCTGTAGTACTCTGCAGTGGTCATGCCGGTGTAGATGGATGCCTCACGGGCAGCCACTGGCATGTTTGAGGTGTTGGCGTAAACTATGGACCGCTCCATGAGGGGCCTGTTGGTCCTGGGATCGACCAGCTCGGGGAACTCGTGCAGCAGGTCAGCCATCTCGTTTCCGCGCTCGCCACATCCTACGTAGATGACCAGATCGACATCTGCCCACTTGGACAGGGTCTGCTGCATGACCGTCTTGCCGGTGCCGAACCCGCCGGGGATAGCTGCGGTTCCGCCCTTAGCCAGGGAGAAGAATCCGTCAACGACTCTCTGTCCGGTCCTCAGGGGGATGGTGGGTGCCAGCTTCTTGACCACAGGCCTGGACTGCCTGACGGGCCAGTACTGTATCATGGGCAACTTGGTTCCGTCCTCAAGAACCGCTATGGGCTCCTCGACGGTGAAGTTTCCGGAGTAGATCTCCTTAATGGTTCCGCCCTTGTGCTTGGGTGGCACCATGATCTTGTGCTTGATGAGCATCTGCTCCTGGACCTCGCCTATGGCCTGGCCGGCCTTGACGACGTCGCCCTTCTTGACAATGGGCTTGAACTCCCACTTTTTCTTATGGTCAATGCCGTCCACGAAGAGGCCTCTGCTGATGAAGTCACCGGACTTCTCAGCCAGAACTGTCAGAGGCCTTTGGATACCGTCGTAGATGGAGGTGATGACACCGGGGCCCAGCTGAGCGACCAGGGGTGCTCCGGTCTCCTTGACGGGCTCTCCGGGCTTGACGCCGGAGGTATCCTCGTAAACCTGAATGACGTGCTTGTTGCCGGAAATGCCGATGACCTCGCTCATCAGGCCTTCCTCGCCGACCAGGACCAGGTCGTACATTGAAGCCTTCAGGCCCGTAGCATGAACGACTGGACCTGCGACTCGCTTAACCTTGCCTACTTCCATAAATCAACACCTATTGCTCTCTTTATCTTCTCTCTCATCTCTTGGCTCTGCTCGGTCCCTATGGCGATAACGGTAGGCCTCACTGAGTCGGAAAGCTGCGTCTGGATCCTCTTGGGCAGCTTATCGTAATCCGCCTGGGTCAATACCAGGATACCGATCTCAGGGTTAGCCATGGCCTCGCTGATCTTATTGATCAGCTCTTCCTCATTGGCGGCACAGTGAGAACTCTTGATGCCAGCCAGGCAGAATCCCGTCACGGAATTGCTAGTGCCAATAACTGTTATCTCCATTAAGCCACCACCACTTGCTCTTCTACAAGCTCAGGCGGAAGCCCGGCCTCTTTGCCGCGGACAATCTTTCTGATGTTGGCGACCTCCGTGTCCTTGCTCACTATATATCCCAGAACCGGCAGTATGGATAGCGGGTGATAGTTGGAAAGAGCCCATGCGTACCTTACCAGATAGGCCCGTAGCCTTGCCTCGACCCTGCTGACGGCATCAAGGTTAGGAGTGGCTATATCCGATATAGAGGACCAGAACGGATAGCCCTCCAGACTCCTCAGGAACTCGGGGAAGGACTGGCCAGCCAGCCTTGATAGCTCGTCTCCGAGCTTTCCACCGGGTATGAGGTTCTCCTGAATGATGGCTGCATCTATTCCTGCCTTGTTCATCCTGAACAGGGTGATGAGATTTCTGATATCTATCTCCCTGCGGACGTACTTGAGCAGAAGTCCGCCGCCCACGGAGAGGGTTCCTCCGACAGCACGCTCCATCCTGTAGTAGTAGAGCTTATCCAGGGCGTTCTCCACCGAGGCCAGGCTCTTTCCATCGTACTTGGAGAGAGCTTCAGCGTAGTCAGTGCCCTCGAAAGCGGACATTACTTCCTGGATGCTCGCCTTCTTGGAAAGGCCCTCGAGGAATTCGAGGTTCAGCTCTCCAGCGGGCACTATGTACTTCATGATCTCGACGTCCGATGCGCCGTAGAACTTGCCCCTCAGAATGGTCTTTATGTTCCAGATGTCCCAGCGCCTAAGATACTCCAGAATGAGGAACTGAGGCTCGTCAATGGAGACATCTAAGAGCTTGCTATAGGTCTTGGCCAGGTTGGCAAAGGTAGCATGCTCTATGAGCTCAGCTCCGGAGTAATCCTTGGATAGAGCATCGATCTCGTCTTTATATTGGGTCTCTTCCAGGTACCGGGCTATTTCCGAGATGTCCATAGATAGCATTCTCGGGTACATCTCGTTGGGTACGAGCTTGGTCTTCATGGCCCTTACCCTGCCCGTGATGTAAGCGTACTTCACCGGCTTCCCGAACTTGGGTAGGCGTAGTACTGGCATGGCATCTCACCCGAACAGTATCCTGGAAACCTCTTTCATGTGGTTGTTGAATACCTCACGTGCGAGGGTTTCGTAGGTAAGATCATATCGCAGAGAGCCATCCATGCTCTCGACAACAGCTCCGCCGAGGATGTCCAGAGTCCCGCCAAAATTAGGGGCGAGAGAGGATACGAAGGTCTCGTCCCTCTTGTTAGAGTAGACCTTCATATCCTTCAGGTTGTAAGGAGTCAGGAGCTTCTTTAAGAGGGCCTCGTTCTCCTTCTTGGGGAGCTTCTTCAGGGAATCGATGAGTCCCTCTCTGACCTTCTCCAGGGAGTCCTTGTGTACATTTAGCTCAGACCTCTTTAGTTCTAGGTGAGCCGAAGAGACTTCCCTTCGCTCCATAGCAGCTATAGCGTTTGCAACCTCAGTCTCCTTCCTGGACTTTATCTCTGCGGCACGGTTCCTTGCTTCGCCGAGTACCCTTGCTGCCTCTGCGTCGCCCTGAGATTGAATCTCGGCGACCTTGCCTTTGGAGGATGCAAGGATGTCCTCAACAACTGCGTCTAGTGCCATTGCCTCTCACCCCTCGGCGGATTCACGCGAAGGGAGTCCAGGCGAACATTAGGATCAAGGACACGGCCAGGCCGAAGATGATCAGAGTCTCAGGCAGCAGCATGAGGAACAGACCCTTACCCAGGAATCCAGGCTCCTCAGCCACGACACCGACCACAGCGGCGCCGATGCCCTGCTCACCAACACCTGCACCAATGCCAGCTAGACCAGTTGCCAGACCAGCACCAACAGCCAGAAGTCCATACAGTATGCCGCCGTCGTTTATAGCTCCAACTACCATATTAGTCAATCCTCCTTTTTGTATTTCCTTTCTGTATTCTCGATATTCCAAACATCAAGCCTTCAGATACCTTCGGACGTGACCGAAGGGTGAATATTCAACTCCACCGCCATGAGCGCTGTAGAACTTGGTAAACATCTCCACATAGTGCAACCTGAGGGGGTGCATGAAGGGAGACAGAATCCCCAGCAGCATGTTGATGAAGTGCACAACCGTCAGTACAAGTATACCGACGATGATCGCGGGTATTGTGAACTCAGAGCTCTCTGTCGCTCCGCCACTTAGCATGGGCATTATGACGTAAAATGCCAGCTGGTTGGCAGCGAAGGCCAGTCCGACCGAAGCCAGGCCGATGGCCAGCAGCCTCAGGTAGGATATCAGATTGCTCACGTAGAAGGGCACGTGCGCCAGTCCCATAGGTCCTTCTGGTCCCATGACCATCATCACCAAAGAGACGACGATGACCAGACCGCCGGCACCGACCAGGACCATATTGCCCAGGATCAGGCCAAGCAGGAGCAACGAGAAGAATACCTGGAAGAGCAGCACCGGGAGCCTCTCGAAATAGGCGTGCTTCTTCTCACCATAGTTGAGTTCAGTCTTTATTCCAAGGATAGATCCGACGCTGCAGTGCAGAACACCGATGAAAATGCTGATACCGATGAGCATCAGAACAGCGTTGGTTGCCAGCCGATCCATAGGCAGCATGCCCATGGGGCCCAGCCTTCCGAGGGGACCATAAACACCCTCACCGAAATAGAGACCTGCCGCCTTCAGAGCTTCGATCTCGTGTTCAGGCAGCTGCCCTATGACCTTGCCCCATAGACCCAGGGGACCGAAGATCTCGCCGAATAAAGCACCGAAGATGATGGCCCAAACGCTTGCAATCATCACGATGTTGATCAGCTGCTGCCAGCCGGGGGTCCTGAACTTCTTCTTGAGGCCGACCAATACCAACATGGTCATGAGGCCGTACCCAATATCTCCCAGAATCATTCCGAAGAAGATCGGGAAGAACACGAAGATCAGAAGCGACGGGTCGAACTCCTTGTACTCGGGAATAGCGAAGAGCCTTGTGATAAGCTCGTAAGGCCTGACTATTGCCGGGTTATTTATCTTGGTCGGAACATCTTCTCCGCCCTCGACCAGGTTCTCGGCCTCGTTATCGTCCAGTACCTGGACCTCAATGTGTCCACCTGCTGCGCTCTCAATCTCGCTCTTGAGCTTGGCGAGATCTGTCGTGGGTACCCATCCATCTACGACGAAGGCGTTAGCGGTCTCGGCAAACCTCAAGGGTGCCTCAGCCTTCTGGGTCTGTATGGACAGATACTCATCTGCCGCCAGGAACATGTCTTCATACTGCTTCTTCATGTCCTGGAGCTTCTTCACAGCCGGTCCCTTCTCACCCTCTAGGCTCTTGATCTGGCCCTCCAGGGTGGCAATCGCCGAATCGACGCTTCCCTCCAGCTTTGGCACGGAGATCTCAGAGTACCCGTGCTCTGCAAGGACTGCTGCTACTTCGCCAGCCTGGGCAGCCGGCGCAAAGACCGCCGTCAAGGTGGCGTTCTTGGAGCTTCCTGAGAAGACCTTGCTATTGGGAGAGACCCTGGCCACATCCGCATCCACTGCGGAGGCAACTGTTCCTACGAAGACGCTTAAGGATTCATATCCATAATAGTCATCGAGGTCCAGGGGCAAAATCGCCAGAGGCCTCATAGCGTTGATCTGGTCCTGCTTGACCTTAACATCGGCATCGATCTGAACGATGCGCTCGAAGGTCGATGTGACATCATCCCCAACGCTATTAAGCAGGGTATCAAGCTGGGATATTACCTGGGAGTCAGGATAGGTGACGTCGGGTGCCTTGTTCTTTATATCGAGGTACCTGGCGACGGATCTGAGCTTTATCAGATCCTCGGAGTACTCCCGGGCCTTGCCAATGGGCTTGCCCAGCTCAAACTCAGGTTGACTGCCATTATAGTTGACTATATGTAACAGCCGCAGCTCGTGCAGCTTCTCTATAACAGGTGGTAAAACGTCCTTGGACCCGGCGACGACAACTCTGCTCATCTTGACGGGTCTAAGCATTTAACAACCCCATAAACTCCTTCATCAGGTAGTCGACTGCCTTATCCAGCTTGGCATTAGCACTGCTGGATAGAGCGCTGACGTCCTTTGATCCCGCCTGGACTATAGACTGCTTCTTGGCCTTGACATCGGAATCTGCCTTGGCCAGGCTCTTGTCGTAGTAGTCCTGGGATTCGGCTTCAGCGGTCTTTACTATGTTGGCGGCTTCGGCTGTGGCTGCTGCTGCCTTTTTATCCCTCTCATCCATGGCCTGCTGGATGCTGGCCTTGGATTGAGCCTCCGCCCCCTTAATCCTCGATAAGATGTCGTCTCTAGCCATCTGATCCCTCTACATAATCCCTCTCTACACCTCTTCGTTTTCGGAAAGCGCTACATCACTGCGCTCTATGATAAACGCTCAAATCCATCCGCATCTACCAATATAAACTCTTCGGTTTTCCCCTAAGGGGAAACTTATGGGTGACTCCTTCAAGTCCCCCAATAATTTAATGCTGTTTCTAGCTCTTTGTGGTCTTTAGCGTATTCCTTCAAGGGTATGCCCTTCATCCAGGCGTCTACCGTCTGTCTCATGGCCCTAGCTCCGGCCGTAGTTCCTCCTGGGTGGCCATGAACGCCTCCACCAGCCTGGATTATGCAGTCTATGCCGTAGCCCTCCAGGTTGGAGATGACGTTGCCTGGATAGACTCCACCAGAGGCCACTGGGAAAACTCTCTTAAGTCCATAACAAGGACACCTTAAGGCGTCTTTGAGGAGGTCGACCTCCTCGTCGTGGGCCATCTTGCCCTTGTAGGTGCCCACGTGGAGGTTGGTGCCTCCGCACAGACGGACAAGCTTGGCTACGACAATCATGGATATGCCATGGCCTTTATCCCTGGTCAGGGCGCCGTGCATGGTCCTGTGAACGTGTACCGGCACGTTTACCCCCTTGGTGAGCCTCTCCAGGGCCGAGAAGCCTGCAGTGAGGACGTCTATCATGACCATGTTGGCACCGTGGTCCACGGCGTTCTGTGCCCTCTCCAGGATGGTATCGGCCCCGGTGGTGACGTTCACCGCATAGAAGGCCTTCTTTCCCGTATCCTGCTCCACCTTGTCCAGGGCGGCCATGACCGTCTCCAGCCTGTCGATGAGGGGGCAGAACTTCTGATCGGTGAGGGTTTCGTCGTCCTTCACCAGGTCCAGGCCGCCTCTGACTGCAGCTGCCGCCACCGCGGCCGTACCCTTGGGGTCCAGGCCCACCTTGGGCTTCACTATGGTGCCTACCAAGGGACGATCGAAGACCCCAATGATCTTTCGGGCATCCTCTATGCCGAACTTGGGGCCAGGGTGGGCCCTGATGAGGCCCTCAGGGAAGATGACGTCCTGGAGCCGAACCTTCCTAAGAGAGCCCAGACCAAAGAGGTTGCCCGCGACGACGGAGAGGTACTGAGGCACATTTCCCGGCTCAAAGAGGTCCTCAGGGAAGCCTATCTCCACCTTAGTCCCTTCTGCGTGGATTACCCTGGCCGCCAGGGGGTTATCACACCCCTGGACCTCTGTCCAGGTCCCCGTGGACTGCTCTGCAGCTATAGCCTCTGCTGCCTTCATGACAGGCAGGTCAGTCTCGACGTGATACTTGGCGATCAGTTCCATCCCATCACCACTTCCCGTATACCAATTGCCACAGGTAGTATAAGAAGGTCCTACCGGGAAAACGAAATGAGAGAGGCCTCCCTTAAATCCAAGGATCATACGGACAAAAATTGGGAGGAGAGTAGGCTGAGAGGATCAAATGGTTTATAATAAGGATCGTGGATAGAGTTATACGGTAGAGAGCCCATGGAATCCGATGATCATATAATTCCATCGATGTCGGAACTTATAATTGATAGATCACCATGGCTTAGGCGCAAAGCCTCATGGGGGCTCTTCTTTAATAAGTTGCGTCACGTATCGAAAAACAAGGAGGGAGGAAGATTAAGACTACTATCAGCCTCATCAAGGCGGACGTAGGCGGCTTTCCAGGCCACTCGTCCGTCCACCCCGCGCTCATACAAACCGCGGAGAAGCACCTGGAAACGGCCAAGAGATCAGGCGCACTGATAGACTTTAGGGTGCTGGCTTGTGGAGACGATTTAGAACTAATAATGAGCCATACCAAGGGAGTGGACAACGGCGATGTCCACGCCATCGCCTGGGAGTGCTTCGAGGAGGCCACCGAGGTGGCCAAGAAGCTCAAGCTCTACGGCGCTGGCCAGGACCTCCTGTCTGATGCCTTTTCCGGAAACGTGAGGGGCTTGGGTCCCGGCGTGGCCGAGCTGGAGTTCACTGAGAGGACCTCCGAGCCCCTGGTAGCCTTCATGATGGACAAGACCGAGCCCGGAGCCTTCAACCTGCCTATCTACAAGATGTTCGCCGACCCATTCAACACCGCAGGCTTAGTTATTGATCCCGCCTGTCATGCCGGCTTCGTCTTTGAAGTCTGGGATATCATGGAGCACAAGAAGGTCTTCATGAGCTGCCCCGAGGAGATGTACGACCTTCTTGCGCTCATAGGCGCCAAGTCCAGGTACGTCATAAAGAGGGTGTACCCCAAGCCCGGCGGAAAGCTTCCCGAGACTGAGGCCGTGGCCGCGGTCTCCACTGAGAAGCTCTTCCAGACCGCGGGCACCTACGTAGGCAAAGACGACCCCGTGGCCCTGGTCAGGTCCCAGTCCGGCCTTCCGGCCCTGGGGGAGGTTCTGGAGCCGTTCTCTCTGGGCCATCTGGTCAGCGGCTGGATGAGGGGGAGCCACAATGGCCCCTTGATGCCCTGCTCCTTCGAGACCGCCCACCCGACCAGGTTCGACGGACCTCCGAGGGTTACCGCCGCCGGCTTCCAGATCGGCTTCGGAAGCATGGTGGGCCCGGCCGACCTCTTCAAGGACCCGGCCTACGACAGGACCAGGCAGAGGGTTCTAGAGATCACCGATTACATGAGAGCCCACGGCCCCTTCGAGCCCCACAGATTGCCCATGGAGGACATGGAGTACACTACCCTGCCCCACGTGATGAAGAGGCTCGGGGACAGATTCGTCCCTGCAGAGTGAACCTGCCAACCTTCTCAGGTTCTATCTCAGCGCTCTTTTTCTGGCATTCTTTTTTAAAGGTAGGAGTTTAAGACAGCGAAATCGAAGTTCCATGACCCTCAAACTCGTTTAGTAGTTCATATCATATGTCAGAAACTATAACAGAGAAGGCAGAGTCCCAGGTCCCAGCAGGGCCTATATCAAAAGCCGAACCTGTACCACAGGTTGAGCCTATCGCCAAAGCTGAGTCCATATATAAGGTCCTAAACCTCAACCAGTAAAGAGGCAGGAGGAACGACGCCCCCCCCCCAAGCCCAGGAAAAATAGAAGGCTCAAAGTCGCCCACCCAGAGAGTTGCACAGGCTGCCTCTCCTGCATATTCGCCTGCAGCAGGATACGCACCTGCAGCGTCTCCCTCCAGGACAGCGCCATAAAGGTCCAGACCCAGGGGGGGGGCATCGAGGGCGACTTCAGGATTGTGGCCTGCAGAGGATGTGAGAACCCTCCTTGCTTCAGGGTCTGCCCCACCGGCGGCCTGGAGAGGAAACCGGATGGAAGGGTGGTCTTCCACAAGGAGAAATGCACCAACTGCGGCAAATGTGAGAAGACCTGACTCATAGGTGCCATATCCAAAGGAAGCGAGGGTATTCCAGCCAAGTGCATCCACTGCGGAGACTGTGTGG
>CAZKWM010000007.1:0-6143 GCA_964556405.1 uncultured Methanotrichaceae archaeon
ATGCCTGCACCAATGAGAAGTGCCCTCATTACGGAAAGAAATGCAAAATGAGATAAGCTTTTTACGTTCTTAATGGGGTCTCCTGGTAACTTCGAGCGAAGCCAGGATCATGATCCTAGATCTCTACTATACATCGATATTCCTTCGGTGGTTATAGAGGCCATTGTTGGCATAGCCATTGGGATTGCATATAGAGCCCAGGCTTGATTTTCTGGGCAACCTATGGATAAGCCTCTATGCTCACCTTCCTGGCCGGGGTCGAGGTTGATCTAGTTCTCTGAAAAAGCCTTCACCGACTGGTATCTTCCAGCCAGTCTCACAGCAAGCCTATCCCAGACACCTACGGCCGCTGCAGTGATCTATGCTCTCTTCTTGGGTACGGTTTTCTGGAAGATAAATGGAGCAGGCTGGTCCTGGCAGCCGTTTTTGTAAACGACGTTATCGCCTTGATCTGCGTCAATCTGGTGTCTCATAAATTCAACTTTTTCACCCTGGCCTTCGCCCTGGCTATGGCTTTAACCGCTCTGGCCCTGCCCAGGCCAATGGAATACGTCGCGGGGAAGTACGTACTAACCTTCGACTCAGATAGAGTTAAGATTCATCTTTGCCGTGATCTTAGGCATATCCCTTCTAGCTGATGCCGGAAACATGCGGGCTGCTTTTGGGGCCTTCCTCCTAGGCCTCGTCTTTGCCAACAGCCTTCACAACCACGCCTATGTGCTATCTAAACTGAGGTCGGTGACCTTCCTCAATCTTGGCTACCTGTCTTCTTCATCAGGGCAGGCATGCTCATCTCAGTGCCTGCGGCAGTGCAGAATGTGGCGCTGATTACTGGCATCCTTCTAATGAAGGCGATATCCAAGTTCGCCAGGACTTATTACTTAAGCAGATCATGGATTCCCGAGGCTTCTTTGTTCTCGATGACGCTCTTCTCTACTAGCCTGACCATAGGCATAGTGACGGCAACCTTCGGTAGGAACTCTGGCTTCCTGGACCAAATTCAGTTCTCCGTAGTTATGATAGCCATCGTCTTGAGCGCCATAATTCTCCTCTTATTTGCCATGAGGTTTTATCCGAGCTCGCCCAAAGATGCTGTCGCACAATAGGATTATAATACGTGTTTTATAACATGCGCCTCCAATTTGCCATGGCACTATATTGCCAGGCTTCTTTGGCCCCAAGGAAAGATACTTATATATCCCGGGAGGATTGTTAACTCCACCGGCGCAATAGTAGTTTACATCATCCGGTCATAGTTGGAAGATAGTTATAGCGAACCTATCTCCCATCGCCCCATATATTATTCTGCGTTTCTCCGTTTTATGTGGCTTGTAACTGGAACTTTTTCCCTAACCCTTCCAAAAATCAGGAACGAGCAGTACCAGAGCAGGTATTATCTCCAACCGCCCTATCCACATGCAGAAGAAACAGACCATTTTGCTGAAGTCCGGCAGGGCGTGGAAATCCAGGAAGAGCCTTCCTAGGCCCGGTCCTACGTTGCCCAGGGTCGTGGCGACCCCTGCCATGAGATCTATCAAACCCATATCCACTCCGGTAATGTAGCAATTTGATGCTATTAGAACCACGGCTATGGAGAAAATCAGGACGTACTGGTTTATGAAGGACTGTATCGAGTGAACGATGTCCTCCCTCACAGGCCCACCTGCCAGCTTCACGTCCATGACTGCCCTTGGGTGCATGGCCTTTATAAGCTCCCTGTTTCCGTCCTTGAGCATGATCTGGATTCTGCTTACCTTTATGGCTCCTCCTGTGGAGCCAGCGCACGCTCCCATGAACATCAGCACCATCATGGTAAACTTGGCAGCAGGGGACCATTGGTCGAAGTTGGCAGTTACAAAACCTGTGGTGGTCATGATAGAGACCACTTGGAAGCTGGCAAGCCTGATCTGGTCTGCTATGCTGCCTCCGAGACCTCCGAAGGCCAAAAGGATCCCTGTGGAAAGGACCACTATAAAGGAGTAGAACTGGAACTCAGGATCCCTGAATAAAGCCATCCTATCACCATAGAGCACCCTGTGGTGGAGGGCGAAGTTAGCCCCCGACAGGAACATGAAAAGGAGGACTATCCACTCTATGATGGGGCTCCCATAAGCTGCTATGCTGTTGGCATGGGGCGAGAATCCCCCTGTGGCCAGGGTGGAGAAGGTATTGCATACGGCATCGTAGAGGGGCACCCCGAAGGCGACCAGGAGGATGATCTCTACCACGGTGATGAGGAGGTAGACCGTCCAGAGGATCTTGGCCGTATCCCTTACCCTCGGGGTCAGGACGTCCTTGGTAGGCCCTGGCACCTCGGCCCTGTAAAGCTGCCGGCCGGCGACACCTATCTGGGGAAGTATAGCTATGAAGAGGAGGATTATGCCCATTCCCCCGAGCCACTGGGCAAAGGACCTCCAGAAGAGGAGTCCGAAATAGTGAGGTTCCGGCACGGGGTGGAACACGGGAAAGGACCTGACGATGGCTGATACCAGGCTGTGATCTGCCAGGGTGGCGTTTATGATCCAGTATCCCTGGGGGTTGGATTCAATGAAGGTGGTAGCCCCAGTGGTGGTAAAGGCCGACATGGATTCGAAGAGGGCGTCTACCAGGCGTATGCCCAGGAAGTTATAGGGCAATGCTCCGAAGAAGGCAGCTCCAAGCCAGCCGATGGCAACTACAGCTAGGCCTTCCTTAATCCCTGCCTCGCCATCGGCACCTAGGCGGGTCATAAGTATGCCTGATAACAGGCAGAGCATGGCCGAGAGGGCAAAGGATATAACAACGTCGGTCTCCCGATAAAGAGCTCCAATCAATCCTGGAATCAACATCAATAGGCTCAATAGCTTTAAAAATGAGCCGAATGCGCTGAGAAACACCCTTACCTTCATCTTACAATAAAACCCCCTCAAATCGGATAAAAGATTTTTCTATCTTGGCTAAATAATAGAGAATAATATGGATCATCCATCTCAATAATCGGGGGGCGACATGACCATGCTCACATAACCCTTGAGGATATCAACATCTTTGGCTTTTGCCGGCTTCCAGCTTTCATCCACTATGAGGTCCCAATCATCACCCTTCTTACCATAGCTCAGGAGTTCATCCATGGTTATGACTGCGTTGTAAATTCCGTCACTTCTATTTTCGAAGAAGGCAAAGAAGTGCTTGAACCCAGGAGTATACTCCGCCAGATAGACGTGATGCTTCTTCTTGTTGTAGCAGTGAATGTGAATGATTATCTCCCCGAGGTTGGGGAGGTTGGATATGCGAGGAAGCTTTGCTAGCTCCCCCTGGCTCAGATCTCTGAATTTTTTGGCCATCTCAAACTCCTCTTAATCCAGGGCTCAGCGCCCAGTAAGGCTCATCAATTGGCAACTCCTGCCTCATGATCTGAAGGGATAAATCCTTTCCTGCCATCTCTTCTTCTCTCTGATTCAAACTAGTGACTTCCTCCCTCCCCTTAAAGGGAGAGGGCTTCCTGTTTCATAGATCCGGCTTGCTTTGAACGCTTCAAAGTAGGGGCCGGATCTCCGCAGGCTCTGCCACGCAGTCCGAAGGCGAGGATGTTGTGGGCTGCATTAGGGTCTCTATAATTCTAATAACCTCCTGCAAGACCTGGGAGAACGGCCTTAAGGTTCGGATTAGCCTTCTTTTTCGTCGTTAGCATTGCGGCTTGATTCTTATATGATCTGGGTATGCCTTTGGTTTCGTAGGTGATTTTACTATCGTCCAAGGCCATGTTATAGACGTGCCTATACACCTCGATAGTCAGGTCTGAATTAGCTTCATGTTGCTCGGTTGAATACAACCTGAACTTGTTGGCGTTTTTCATACGTCCCGGCACTCATCTATGCAGCGCCTGATTACTTCGGCAGATACATTTCAGGAGGTTCCTATATAGTAGGTCTTAGTCCACATGGAAGGCAGGGATTTAAGGTATGGATACTTGTTTCTAAGACGTTTGGATCTAGCGTCTTTGAAGGCGTTTATTATGTTAGCGGAGGATACCTAGGAGGCGCTGAAACAAAGAGATGTATATGGTCCGGTTGAACCTCCAGAGGCACTACCTTGTCCTCCATTTTCTCAGCTATATCATAAGATGGCAGTTTAGAGATCCGCCTTGATTTGACCAACTAATACCTGTCTCCGATGCTTAGCTGTACAGACAAGATGATAGTTGAGATCATAGTGGGAATATCTCGTTTTATCCATCTTGGTAGTAATGGACCCCTAACCACTTGTAGCCTACGATCGAAAGCTAATAAGATGTGGGTACGGCATTCATCCACTCCCCTTCAGGGGTCTTCTGCCTGCTTTTCTATAAAACAATAGAATCAAAACAACGGGGTCCAGACACCGAGATACAAAGATGTTATTTCTATTATGGGATAATGACTTTATGATCGAAAAAAGGGGAGAGGATCGCCCTCTAAAGGCCAAACTCGATGTGGAACGGTATGAAGAAGATCCACACGAAGTACATTGCCATAAGCACGAGACCCAAGGGTACCCCCAGCTTTGCCCACTCCTTGCTGGTGATGCCAAGCTTTCCGGCGGAGATTATATTGGGGATGTTTCCTGGAATGAGCATACCTCCCGAGATCAGAAGGCCCATGAGGACGGCCTGGATCTGGGTTATCTCCATGGCTGGAGAGAGCTCAGCGGCGGTGAGGGTGGCATTATCCAGGATGGCCGAGACCATGTTCACCCAGAAGAGGATGGTCGAGGGTACAGTCAGCAGGTACTTATCGATGACAATCTTCATTCCTCCGCCCAGGAGTAGCAGGGCCATGACGAAGACGTAGACTTTGACGGCTCTAACAACTACATCCTTGAGGCTTCCTTCATCTTCAGCAGCGGCAGCGCACTTTTCAACAGCCTTCTTGCCTGTGAAGAAGACGCTCAAAAGTCCCATGGCTAATATGCCCGGTAATATGTATACTGCCAGGCGGTTGAAGAGGAAGAAGAACCCTGCATGGTACGGCTCCCCCTGAAGCTTGGTGATGGCTATGGTGGAGAGGGGCTCACCTAAGGGGGTCAGGACTGCTCCAAGGCCTATGGAGAAGCAGGCTATTATCACCAAATTGATCTTGGTGTTTCTATCCAGGGGCATGCAGTTGACCAGCTCCACCAGAAGGAGGGCAGCTATGATGGCTGTGATGAGGCTGGAGGCAAGGCCCAGGATGACCACTATCAGGAATATTATAACTTTGATGGAGACCTTGTCCAGGATGGAAGCCATGACGCGCTGGGCTGTGGCCCTGCCGTAGTGGAATATCAATCCTGCTACAAGCACTGCCGGCACTATTCCCTTTACTACGGGCTCCATGGCGGCTTCCATGATCAGCTTCATGTTCCAGCCCACCTCTGCCATCTGCTCGTGGGTATAGCCCATGGCAGTCAGGACGTCCTTGCTCTCGAATCCGGCTATGGTTACGGCCAGAACTCCCATGACGAAGAGGAAGGCCTCTAGGTTGTGCTCTATCTTTTTGACCATGAAGGGTCCCAGGAGCACCATCAGGACTATGGCGAACAAGCCGATATCAACTGGCGTTATCTGCATAATTGAACCTCTTAGATATATCAATATAATCGAGCAGTATCTTCTGGGTATTACAGAAAACAAGATTTTCTTTGCATTTTAGAATTCTTTGACGATTCAGAAGGCTATGACTGTGGGAGACCTCCTTTATCTTCCGATCTCCCCTGGTTAGGGCTAGGATTGTAGCCGCAAGAGATGTGCAAAATATCTCCATTTATCCCTCCTTTAGCGTAAAAACAAAGCTAGCTGGCTCCTTTAGCCGTGTAGAAAAAGGCTGAGGTGGTCAAGCAGACCAGCTTTCCGATGAACTCTCCTCGAAGATGGCGAGGCATGAGCAAGTTAGGTACTTGATGTGAGAGATGTATCATCGATATTCTTAGCGGAGATTCATATGCCCGTAGCGTATCCATAGCCGGTCTACCTGCTTATCGAATAGGGATAATGGAATTTAACCTTTTTGGTAAAAAGGAAAAAACTATTGAAGGGACCGGAAAATTCAGAAGTGAAGGCTAAGTGGTCGGGTAGGCCAATAAAAGACCAACTGGCGTAAGATCAGTCAAAGATCCTCGTTAGTTGGGCGTCTTGTATGTAGATCAAT
>CAZKWM010000007.1:6243-20922 GCA_964556405.1 uncultured Methanotrichaceae archaeon
AATGGAAAAAACCCTGAGAAATAGGACTCTCTAAAAAATTGGTAGCAAAGAGAGGTTCACATCACCTGGGAAGCAACGACCATAAAGAAGAAAAGCCCTGTTAGAACTGCCACGATATTATAGGCTTCCGGGATCTTGATTCCGTACTCTTTGGGGTGTTTAGGTGTGCTTGTCGCAAGGATCTCTTCGGTGCTTCGCCAGTACTGGCGCATACCATCATTTATTACACTGGACATTTAGTTCTGCCTCCTAGATGACATTTGCTAAAGTTAGGAATTACTTCACTCCTGCAACTAACAAAACGATCACTACCAAGGTCCAAAACCCTATCCGGTAAGGGAATATGTTGCTCTTCATGAAGCCACCTGGTACACTTGGTGATTTCACCTTTTTACCGAAAAGGTATTTATCACTTTCGGCAATTATACCTGAGCCAGACCTGGATAAATAGTTAAAACATAGAAGCGCGGCAACTCCAGCGTCCTGTACAAAGATCTTCACGGGAGGGTGATGGAAAGACCGACAGAATATAGGGCAAGAGGTCAGATAGAAGGCCATATCAACGAAAATAGCATATGTAGATTATAGAATTTCGCATTATCCTAGAACTATGCCTGAGAAGAAGCAATGGTCATCCATATCCAGACTCTATCTTATCCAGATTGATTATTACGTCTGCAGAGGTCTCTGGTGCCAGCACGTGTTGGTCGCAAATGGTTAACACCATGTGAAGCCTATCTCTGACCACGGATGCAATGTGCTGGGCGACGTAAAGCTTGGCCGGGTTGTAGCCTTCCGCTAAAAGAACCCTCCGGGTGTTCTCCAGTTTGGCCTTATCGACGTGGATTCCAACATTGCCATCTGCTTGAAGGCCTTGGCCACGACGCCCGTGAGCTTAGTATTGCCCATCCTCCCCGAGTGGCCTGGGATCTGCTTTATGAACTCTACAGCCTTCTTTGAGACGCCGTTCATTATATCTTCCGGTGCCAGCTTTTTCAAGGTCTTCTCCTGGAGGATGGACTCGGCCTCCAGGTCCAGGTAGGATTCAGGCGTTATTTTCGCTCGGATGTGTCTGCTGCTGGGGATATAATCGTCAATAAATGATTTTACCCCATGTTAAAGACTACAATTCATGGAAAAAAAGTTATGGGCTGATCAAGGTCTGCCCCTCGATGATTGAGAGACGGACCACGACCAATGGCCCTTGAGAATGAACTCGAATCTAGGGAATAGCCTGAAGTCCCTGCCGCAAATCTTAGGGAAGCGTTTACCTAACGCCTGACCTGCCGTCAGACCACTTGTTCAGAATTGCGGGAAGGGCAACTACAGCTATACCGAAGATAACAACAGCCAGAAGCTGATCCATCATGTTTGGCACGCTTATTCACCTCCTTTGGCCCCTGAAATACGAGCCAACATCTCCACCATCAAAATAAGCCTTATGATGGCGTTTATGCCCGGCACATATCCCACGTCGTGAGGTTCGGTAGCTATTAATGTACGTGATTATCTCTCCTCCTACCAGGATGCGTCCTGAAGATCTGAGGACTTTTCGCGATCCTTCCATGGGCTACAAGCCTCTGTATTCTAGAAGAGATCTCCTCAGATCTACGAAGGAACTGATCCGCCACCAGCTTCTCCAGCTTTCCTTTATTGACGCACTCTCCCTTGCCTATACCTGGACAGCTCGGATTATAGCTGATCTTGAGGAGGATGTCCCCTTCTGGGGTGCTCTTCTCCTCCACTCTGAAGGGAAAGAGCCTGCAGGCTTTGGGTCTCACCGTGTAGACGGTGCAGCCTTCCCGGTAAAAGACACAAGTTGTATCCTCTTTGGATCTCATCACGGGCAGGTCCAGTATCACCTTTCTTCCATCATCCTCGGTCTTAATGCAGTTGCCGTCGTACTCATAGAGGGTATCGACGAAATCATCAGCCTTGACCCTGGCCCTGTGGCCTATGTCGTGGATGTCCTTGGGTGTTAAGTAGATCAGGTTTGATCTCTCCACGAATTCCGCTAGCCTTTCTATGGGTACCAGGTCATCGAACTCTGCGGGCCTCCTGTGGTGGCAGCAGGAACCGCAGCGCTGGCACTGGAATTTTATGTCATCAAAGTTGGTCATGACAGCAACTTTTGGCAAGGATATACCTCAAAAAGAGGAGGGATAAAGAAGCGATTTTACATCGTCTTCTTTATCGGGTGGGTCTCGGAGAGAACCTCCAGGCCCAGCTCAACTGCGCACTCGGCCTTCATGATGTCGATCATGGCTGCAGCTGGGAAGACCATGGGGGCATTCTCGATGGGGCCGTAGAGGTAGAAGTCGGCACCGACGATGCCGGCTACCAGGTTGGAGCCGATATCAACGGGGGCAAAGGCCTCCTTGTGCTGTTTCTTCCACTTCTTCATCCAGTCCCAGGCAGAGGCTGCGTTGTGGAAGCCGCCTCCGACGGGCAGGCCCAGCTGTGCCTTGACTGCGATGCAGGCCCTGTAGGTGGCGCCGGAGCCGTTGCCCAGTGGCATGGCTGCGGTATCTATGAGGGGCCTGGTGATGCCGCACTCCTTGGCGTACTCCAGCATGCCTTTCTTGGCACCGCCGGACGCCTTACTCAGTATGTTCATCTTGCCTACGGTTCCCTTCTCCATGGCGTTGAAGGCCAGGACTATGGCTGCATCCAGGTCGCTGTCCTTGACTGCCTGGAGCTCCTCGGGAGTGATGGAGGCATTGATGGAGTTGTGGATTCCCCTATCGGCCAGGCCGACCTCGGTGGCGTACTTGACGCCGAAGGCCCTGACCTCGGGTGCCGAGGAATCGATGAGGAATGGGTCATCCTTGGACACGCCTGCGAACCAGTCAATCTCCTTGGCCATGGCCTCGTTGGACTCGGCCACGATCTGGTTCATGTAGGTGTTGCCGGTGATATCTCCCATCTCAGCTTGGGCGTTCCACAACCTCTCTGCTGCAGCGGCATCGAAGACGCCGTGCTCTGGGTCAGAGACTATCTTGTGCCTGGCGTAGAACATAGTGCCTATGCAGCACGTGGGGTACTCTCCAGGCTGGCCCCCTAACTTGAACTTGCCGAAGTCGAAGACCGACTGCTGCCTATCGAACTTGAACATTTAAATCACCTTGGTCCAGTTGGCTGCATACAGGAAAAGTATGTACGCCAGTATTATGATGAGTCCTGCGCAGGCTCCATAGGCTGCGCCCAAGTCCCTTCCAACCGATTTTCCTGCCCTCAGGAACTTCTCGCCCTGGTAGAACTCAATCTTCTCGTCTATCTTGTCTAGCCTTGCCACCAGCTCGTTGAACTGCTCTGGGTCCACAACGGCGACGGGTATAGGCTCTGGGGATCCGTTTGTCATGGTCTAGATCCCTCCCTGGATGAAGAAGAACGGACCTATCATCATGAGGACCGCCAGGGTGAATCCAATGGCAAAGCCTATGGATACCGTGGCCATGACTCCCGAGCTGAGCTTGGTCTCCCTGGCCAGGAGCTGGCCCTTGTACTTGATATCCTCGACTAGGCCGTCGAACTGGCTCATGGATGTCTCCAGCACCTGAGGCATTCCCTGGCCGTAAACTTGCTCATCTGCAGCCATTTCAGGCACCTCCTGTCATCATTATTATTATGCCGAACAGCAACAGGACGATGGTCATGCCAAGGGCTATGCCTTCTATCTTTCCGGCGTAAATTCCCGCCTGGAACTTGTTCAGAAGGCCCGTGTTAGTTATGGCCGCGTCCATGAGCCTCATCCTGTCCCTAATCTCCACGACCTCGGCAGCTAAGGGCCTGGGTCCGTGAGCCTCTTCTTCCGCTCCGCCCTCTTTGATCTCTATGACCATGGGCTCGACGTCGAGGGCTCCAGGATCCTTGGAGGCAAGCTCCTTGACCTTGGCAGCTACGGCGTTTACGTCCTCTGTATCCATCATCATGACGGGCTGGACCTGCTGTCTGACCCTCTCGATGGATTCAGGAGTTAGGTTCTGGATGAAGGGAATGGCTCCCTTGGCTCCTATGATCTTTCCTTCCTTGTCTATGCCATTGGTTAGGAAGGACTCCACTGCCTGGCCAGTAATGTGACCCTTGACCTCCATGCCCGTGACTATCATGTACCTGATGTTGGGGTTGGAGATCATGTTGGCAACCATCTTCTCAATGCCGATGTTCTCGGTCTTGCAGGGCCCCACCAGGGACGCTCCTGCTGCTAGCAGAGGAGCATCGTTGATGTGAGATCCACAGGTACAGACAGCCACGGGATTATCGGGGTTGCCTGCGTGGTACTCGCCGGTGATGATGGGCCATGGCTCGGATGGTTTCTTCTTAAGAGCCATCTTCAGGCACCTCCGTGCAGGGCCGTCTTAATCAGGGCTATTCCCTCTGGCTTGGTGAAGAGTGTGCTGATCAGCAGGACGAAGGAGATGACCAGGCCCATAATGAATCCCATCCATATGTTGGTGTACAGGCCGCCGATGTAAGAGGCCTTACCCCTGTTGGCATAGGATTCCATGAGCTCGGCGTCTGGTTCAAGCTGGTTTATCAGATCGTCAGCAATCCTGTCGAGCCTCTCCACCCTCGGGTACAATCCATCTAAGCCGTACTGAACGGCGTCAGGCCTCTGCTCTGCGACGATCCCCTTCATGGGATCAAAAGCCAGGCCCAGTTCGGGTGATACTCTAACAACTCCCATTTGAAGACCTCCTTAGAGTGCGCCTGGCGGAAGCATGCCCGTTCCTACCACTGCCGCAGCGTCCCTCTTGACCAATCTGAAGAACCAGACGTAGAAGTAGTACCAGATGGCAAACCCTACGACTATCTGCAGCACGCCTGCGGCCAGGCCCAGAGTCAGTATGGAGCACACGCCCGTGGCTATGGTTGCCATGCCACCGACCATGACTCCGTTGACCAGCGTCCTGTCCTGCTTCTCATCAGGCCCAAGGTTGGCGTTGAAGGGATGCAGAATTGCTAGGCCACCACAGATGAAGACGATGGCCAAGAAACCGGTATTTATGACGCTGTTTACCATATCGTTATAGGCCAGAGAGCCGGATATGGCAAAGGACCATCCCAGAATGGCCATGGTTCCCGCGCCGGATAGGTCGGTAAGTCCCTCCTCCATGATGGGTATGTTGAACTTGATCACCTTATTGGCGATGGTTCCTATGATGTACCCGAAGATCATGGAATAGACCAGGGCTATGATGGGACCAAGAATGCCAAGGCCGATCTGCTCAGCCAAGTTCAAGCCGAAGAGGACGGCCACAACGCCCATTCCCAATGCGAGCATCCCTATGGATGGGACGCCCGTGCCTATACCGTAAGCACAGACCCTTCTGACTGCGTTGGCACCCCAGACCACTCCAAAGAGAGCGGCTATGGCTCCAACGAGGGAGAAGATATTGGTTCCAGTAGCGGCATTTAGCAGGTATGCTATGTAAATTCCTAGGACAGATCCAACCAGGCCGTACAGCCTGATCTTCTTGGGATCTAATGCCTGGGGTGCTCCTGTGGCTCCTCCACCTACTGTCACCTCAGACACCTCCTATTGGGGTTATGATTACTGCAACGATAGCTAGAATTATGCTTGCCACGGCGCATGCCTTGAAGGCCCCGGGCCACTTCTTGAACTTGGGGTCGTGGAATCCCTCGATGGTTCCCTGAATGTTCCAGGAGGCAAGAACCGCGCTCACGAGGAATATGCCAATGGCGAAGACCGCGCTCATGGCCGGGTTATTGTTGACCTGAACCAGAGGATAGTAGATCATTGCTCCGCCAATGCCACCCATGGCAGCTCCTATCGTTCCGCTAATGTAGCAGACCGTGGGTATGCCCTGGCCAACTGTACCGGGGCCTATGTAGGGCGGCTGGGAGAATCCAGTGAAGGGATCGTAATTGACCTTGGCCGAGGCGAAGGGCGCGCCTACTGCGTAGGCGTAGATCCAGCTGCCGGTCAACATGGTGGCGTCTATCATTATCATAGCGCCGACGGCTCCTGTGGCTATTATGAGCCAGATGTTGTCCGTGACGGACATCATGAGCCCTGCTGATAGAAGCCCGGTCAGACCGGAACCTGCGGCCAGCTGCACGGTACCAGTGCCGATACCAGTGGCCTGGGCCATGGCAGCGGGAGCGCCGCCCACGGGCACGAAGTGAACACCGATGCCTACCAGGAGACCGCCAACGGTGATCTCCAGAATGTAGACCAGAGTATTGATGTCAAAGTTCATGCGGAGATATCCCCCTTGTACCCTGGATACGGCCCGTACTTTCTCCTAGTTGAGATCTCCATGTAGAGGTTGTACAGGTTCATGGTGATGATGAAGAACAGTCCCATGGCAATGGCATAGGGTGCTTGAGTGATTGGGTCAAAGACCGTGGTCCTCCAGCTGTCCAGGAAAACGGTAAGACCAAATCCCATGCCGGTTGCCGGGCCACCGAACTTGGCGCAGAACCAGGCGTTGTCTATGGAGTTCCTGAGGCCGGCCTCTGCCTTCCTGACGATCTGTCCGGAGAGCATGGTGTTGAGACCCTGTCCGAAGAGCCTCCACTGGAACTCACGCTCACCGCCGTAGTGAATGTCGCCCACAGATGACCCAATGGCACCGACGGTCAGGCCCCATATTAGAGCGATGACAGGAATCGGGAATGGGTGGTGAGGTGTGAGAACATAAACCTGGAGATAAGCGATGGTTGTTATACAGAACGATGTGATCCAAACGTGCGCCATGATGGATGGCGTCGTGTACCTTACAATATCCAGGTAGATCCACTGGTTGAACCTGGCCTGGCTGGCGGACCTTCCGAAGTATGCACTCGTCGCCATTACTCCGACGAAGAGGGCTGCCAGCGATGCGCCGGCAACTATAGCGAAAAGCGCAGGAGTCTTGAAGGCCTCAATGAGCATATAAGCCATGATCGCAGCTGTAGTACACCACAGAGCGTTCGATGGCGGCTCGCCGGCTATGGCCTTGTTGTAGATCCTGTGGGGATTTCCAACCTGGGCAGCAAGCTGAACCTGGGAGTTGGGGTTACTTTGCGAGCCTATATCGGATTCGATATCCTCGCTTGCACCCGCAACGGTCGCCAGAGCTCCAATGGCTGCAACGAGCCCCATGCCGAATGCGTCCATATTTCTCCTCCTTTCTATTTCACCAATTTTATATACTTGTGCTATAAAATCGGCTATAACGGTACCCGTATCGATTACCTAGGATTATAAAGCTTTCGCGACAGGTGCTCTAATCACTTCCGCACAGCGATCGTGATCAGGTTTCCCACGCGACAAAGTGCAGTAAAGCAGTGAAAAATAGTCCCACGCTCAGAGTTTTATCCCCTCACCAGGGCTCTCTCTTAGCGCCTATCCTGTAACCTATGATGTTGGTAAGCCTGTGGAGGATGGGGGTGATGGTGATGACCACTATGGCTACTTCGGGGGTGAAGTGATCCCAGAACCAGGCCGGGGTCAGGAGAACAGTCAGGGTCCAGGCGCCTAGGACGAAGTCGAGCTGGTCCACTAGATAGAGCTTGGCCCCGCGCTTAAGGCCCATTCTGCGCTTGAAGAAGCTGGCCACTATGTCCCCGAACATGGATCCCAGGGAGAGCCCCATAAGGACGGGAAGCTGTCCCATGCCCGATCCGAAGGTCGGAAGGCCGAGCTTTGGCGCCAGGATGTTTAAAGCAAGGCCGGCCAGGACGCCGAAGGCCACGCCTGCAGCAGTTCCCCTGTAGGTCTTGCCATCGCCCATGATCCTTCTGCCGTCCTGGAAGGTCTTGCCGAGGTCCAAGGGAGTGCCCCCTCCAAAGACCACGGCGAAGTTGTTGGGTAGGTAGGCTGGAAGCATCAGCCAGAACGCCGTGATGATTAGGTTTATCATCCTTCAAATCTCCGCAGTTCCCCACCGATATATAAGCCTGGCTACCTCCCTCAAGCCTCGCGAGACAACCTATCCTCAAAAGGCCCGGGAAGGTCCCTCTTGAGGTCCTTTTTCCATCCCTTGGGGAGGGGGGTGCCAGGGCTTCGCGATGTAGCGGGAGGGCAAAAATGATCCCCGATCGAAAGGGTTAAGTCAACCTCTTACGTTTAAGGGTCCTTGCGCGTCGATGGTCTAGTGGCTATGACTTGGGCCCTCCATGCAATGCAATCCGCGAGGTAAGCCTACAACCCGGGTTCGAATCCCGGTCGACGCATAGCACTTTTCACGTTAAATGACGATGCATTTTTCGCTAGATTTATATCCTAGTGGGGCGAGTCTGTGGTCATGAACTCTTCTGGGGGGGAAATCTCCAACGCCCGAGGGCTTCTGGCCGAGAAGATCGCAGGGGAGATCACCCTCTCCACCAGCCCAGGCGAGACCTTGAGGAAGTGGAGGAGGAACTTCGGCATAACCCAGACCGATATCTCCAACCACCTGGGCATCTCACCAAGTGTCATCTCGGACTACGAGAGCGGCAGGAGAAAGTCACCGGGAATATTGATCATAAGCAAAATTATAGATGCTCTTCTAAAGATCGATGAGGATCGCGGCTGCAACATGCTTAGGGCCTACGAGAGCATGTTCTCTGATCTCTTAGGCCTCGAATCCATATGCAGCATCCGTGAATTCAAAGAGCCCCTGGTACTGTCCGAGATGGCCGAAAGGATCGGGGCAAGCCTCATCTGCGGAAGCCTTGAGGTATCCTTGAACGGCTACACCATCATAGACTCCCTCAAGGCCATAGTGGAGCTCATGCCTGATCAGTTCCAGAAGATTTATGGACGAAGCACTGCCAGGGCTTTGATCTTTACCGGCGTATCCTCTGGCAAATCCCCCCTGGTGGCGGTGAGGGTCACCAACCTCAAGCCCGGAGCCGTAATCCTCCAGGGACTTTTGCCCGACAAGGTGGACCCCATAGCCATAAGAATTGCCCAGGTCGAGAACCTTCCCCTTCTGACGACATCTCTCTCTCAAGAGGAGATATCTTCTGCCATTAATAATATTAATAATAGGTGACTTTTTTGGCCTCCGGTATCATCAGCTACGGCGTCTACATCCCTAGGTTCAGGATCAGGGTGGATGAGATCGCCAGGGTGTGGGGCGACGGCGAGGACATCTCAGAGGGCCTCAGGGTCTACGAGAAGTCCGTCCCCGACATGGATGAGGACGCTGTGACCATCGCCGTGGAGGCCTCCAGAAGCGCCATCCATCGGGCGGGAATAGATCCCAAGAGGATCGGGGCCGTATACGCGGGATCTGAAAGCCACCCCTATGCAGTCAAGCCTACCGGCACCATCATAGGTGAGGCCATATGCACCTCCCACAACTTCACCGCCGCGGACTTAGAGTTCGCCTGCAAAGCCGGCACCGCAGCCATCCAAGCTTGTCTGGGCCTGGTGAGCTCCAATCTGATAGATTTGGGCTTGGCTGTGGGCACCGATGTCAGCCAGGGAGCCCCCGGGGATATGCTGGAGTACACAGCAGCCGCCGGAGGAGCCGCCTACGTCATAGGCAGCAGCGACCTGGCAGCGGAGATTGAGGCCTTCCAATCCTTCACTACCGACACCCCTGACTTCTGGAGACGCGAGGGCATGCCCTATCCAGAGCACGGGGGAAGGTTTACCGGAGAGCCCGCCTACTTCAAACACGTGACCAGTGCGGCCTTAGGCCTTCTCCGGCGCCTGGACAGGGTTCCTGAGGACTACGATTATGCCGTCTTCCACCAGCCAAACGGCAAGTTTCCGGTGCGGGTGGCAAGGAAGCTGGGCTTTAGCAAAGAACAGATAGCTCCGGGCATGGTGGTTCCCATGATCGGCAACACCTACTCTGGCTCCTGCCTCCTGGGCCTAGCGGCTACGCTGGACGTGGCCAAGCCCGGAGACCGCATCTTCGTCACCAGCTTCGGCTCGGGGGCAGGGAGCGATGCATTCAGCATAAAGGTCAAGGATAGGATAGAGGAGATCAGGGACGGCGCTCCAAGTGTCAGAGATTACATATCCAAGGCCCAGTACCTGGACTACGCCATGTATGCCAAGCACAAGGGGAAGCTGAGATTGTGAGGTCCGTATCCATTATAGGCGTGGGGTGCACCAAGTTCGGAGAGCGCTGGGACTCGTCCTTGAGGGACATGGTGGCCGAGGCCGGTTTCTCGGCCATTGAGGATTCCAACGTCTCAGGAGAAGAGATAAGCGCCCTCTACGTCGGAAACATGAGTGCTGGCAGGTTCATCGAGCAGGAGCATATAGGTTCCCTGATCGCCGACTACGCAGGGCTGGCCAGGCTCCACGTGCCCTCTACCAGGGTAGAGGCCGCCTGCGCCTCAGGTGGACTGGCCTTGAGGCAGGCAGTCCTAGCTGTATCCAGTGGCTACCACGACATAGTCATAGCTGCGGGCGTGGAGAAGATGACCGATGTCTCGGGTGGCACGGCCGCCGATGCACTGGCCTCGGCCGCGGACAGGGAGTGGGAGTGCTTCTTTGGAGCCACCTTCCCGGCCCTTTATGCCATGATCGCCCGCTTGCACATGAGAAAATACGGCACCACCCGGGAGCAATTATCTATGGTGGCGGTGAAGAATCACCACCACGGATGTCTGAACCCCATAGCCCAGTACCAGATGGAAATCACCCACGAGAAGGTCATGAAGTCGCCCCTGGTAGCCGATCCCCTCCACGTCTTCGACTGCTCTCCCTTAACCGACGGGGCGGCGGCAGTGGTCCTGGCCCCCACCGAGATGGCCAAAAAGTACTGCGACACTCCAGTGAAGATCCTGGGCAGTGGCCAGGCTAGCGATACCTTAGCCCTCCACGACCGAAGGGATATAACCACCCTGGATGCCACAGTCTGTGCTGCCCGCGTTGCCTTCGGCCAGGCCAGAGTGGAGCCCGGGCAGATCAACGTGGCTGAAGTTCACGACTGCTTCACCATAGCCGAGATCCTGGCTATAGAGGATCTGGGCTTCGTAGAGAAAGGCCAGGGAGGCAAGGCCGTAGAGGAGGGCATGACCTCCCTTAATGGCAAATTGCCCATCAATACCTCTGGGGGCCTTAAGGCTTGTGGCCACCCTGTAGGCGCAACGGGCATAAAGCAGGCCTACGAGATAACCCTCCAGCTTAGGGGCGAGGCCAAAAAACGCCAGATCGACGATGCCGAGATAGGCCTCACCCATAACGTGGGCGGATCAGGAGGAACCGCCCTCGTCCACATACTCTCCAGGTGAATCTATGACCGATAACGCTCCCAGGTTCTGGAGGGCCATACCCCAGAGATACAGCCTCATAGGCACCCATTGCTCCAACTGCAATGAGTACTACTTCCCCCCCAGAAACATCTGCCCCAACTGCAGAAGAAGCGCCCAGATGGAGGAGCACAAGTTCAAGGGCACGGGCACCGTGGTCTCTTGCACCACCATCTACAGCGCCACCGAGGACTTCGAGAGACAAACTCCTTACCATTTAGCCATCATACAGCTGGACGAAGGCCCCCGAATGACTGGTCAGGTGATATCTGGGCCTTCCGGGGTGAAGATAGGCATGAAGGTAAAGCCGGTCTTCAGAATCCTGGGCAAGGAGGGTGATAGGGGCATCATCTATTATGGCACTAAGTTCGCTCCCCTGGAAGAATAATTTTTATTTGAAAAATCCCTAATTAAGCCTCTATTTTGCCGATATTCCAGGATAAATTATCTTCCAGGTCCCCAGGCCCCCATCCATGGCCTGCATAAGGGGGCCTGTTCCGGATACTAGGTCCATCTCTTTTATAGCTTCCATCAGCTGGATGAGCTCTATCCTGGCCTCTGCCACCATGACCAGAAAGAAGCTGAACTCGCCGAAGAGCTGGTACACCTCCTCAACTCCCGTTAGGCGCTGAAGGTCGGAGCGAACCGACAGCTCGTGCCCAGGTGCAGCTTTGACCAAAGCAAACCCCATAACCATCCATTATACCCCGACAAAGATATCCTTTAGCCCTGGAAGACAGACCCTGATTCCAATTGCCCCTGATGCAGCCTCTGGTCCCATAAGATTGCTCCCATCAACCTCTCGAAGACTTCATCAGTTCCCCTGGAGTTCAGTGCGGCCCAGATGCTTCCAAGGAGAAGTGATATTATTCCCCTCAACCTACTTAAGTTTTTTCAAGATACTGCCATCCGCTAACGGAGATCGCCTCCCTACAAAGATGAATATATCTTCTCGGCATTCCAAGGCCTTTTGATGCCTCCGTCCCGCAAAGAACAAGAGACAATCATTTTTAGATAAATTATACTTTATATTGAAGGGAAAAGCTTATATGCGCACAAACTATTTCATTACGGTCCTAATTATTCAGGAGGTTTAATCAGTTTTGAACGACGCAGCAGGCTACGACGCGAGCCAGATCCAGGTTCTAGAAGGCCTCGAAGCGGTGAGGCGAAGGCCTTCTATGTACATAGGCTCCACCGATATTCTGGGTCTGCATCACCTGGTCTACGAGGTGGTGGATAACAGCGTCGATGAGGCCATGGCAGGGTACGGCAATGAAGTTGCTGTGACCATTCATGAAGACAACAGTGTCTCAGTCTGGGACAACGGCAGGGGAATTCCCGTAGACGTTCACCCTCAGTATAACCGTCCGGCTTTAGAGATAGTCCTCACCGTCCTCCATGCCGGAGGCAAGTTCGATCACTCCTCCTACAAGGTCTCGGGAGGCCTTCATGGCGTCGGAGTCTCCGTGGTCAATGCTCTCTCCGAGTGGCTGGAGGCCGAGGTCAGGAGAAACGACAAGGTCTACTGGCAGAGGTATGAGCGGGGAAATATCGTATCTGATGTGGAGATCAGGGGCACCTCTACCGACACCGGCACCACCATCACCTTCAAGCCGGACCCAACCATCTTCGAGGAGACCGTCTACAACTTCGATACCCTGGCAGCAAGGCTCAGAGAGCTTGCCTTCCTCAACAGCAACTTGAATGTCCGCATCAAGGACGAGCGCTCGGGAAAGGAGAATATCTTCCAGTACCAGGGCGGAGTGGTCTCCTTCGTCGAGTACCTCAATAAGAACAAAGAGGTCTTCCATCCGCCCATCTTCTTTGCCAGGGACAGGGAGGCCACCCACGTAGAAGTGGCCATGCAGTACAACAACTCCTACAACGAGAGCATCTTCAGCTTTGCCAACAACATAAACACCCGCGAGGGCGGCACCCACCTGGCGGGCTTCAGGGCAGCTCTCACCAAGACCGTGAACGAGTACCTCAAGGGGAAGAACCAGAAGAACGAGATTAAGCTCTCCGGCGACGATCTCCGGGAAGGCCTGGTGGCCATCATAAGCGTCCGCCTTCCCGATCCCCAGTTCGAGGGCCAGACCAAGACCCGGCTCGGCAACAGCGCCATACGGGGAATTGTAGAGTCCCTAGTCTCTGAAGGCTTAACCGACTACTTCGAGGAGAACCCCCAGGTAGCCATGTCCATAGTGGAGAAGGCTACTGAGGCCCTGAAAGCCAGGGAGGCCGCCAGGAAGGCCAAGGAGCTCACCAGGAGGAAGAATGCCCTCACCACCGGCGGCCTTCCCGGAAAGCTGGCCGACTGCTCTGAAACCGATCCGGAGAAGTGCGAGATCTACCTGGTGGAGGGCGATTCAGCCGGGGGCTCCGCCAAGCAGGGACGAAACAGACACTTCCAGGCTATCCTTCCTTTGAGGGGAAAGATCCTTAACACCGAGAGGGCCAGACTGGACAAGATCCTGAAGAACGATGAGATCCGGAACATGATCACCGCCTTTGGTACCGGTATCGGTGACGACTTCGATATAAAGAAGGCCAGGTACTCCAAGGTCGTCATCATGACCGATGCAGATGTCGATGGCTCCCATATTAGAACCCTCCTTCTGACCTTCTTCTACCGCTACATGAGGCCCCTGATAGAGGCAGGTCACGTCTACATAGCCCAGCCGCCCCTGTATCAGATCAGGAAGGGAAAGCAGGTCTCCTACGCATACAACGACGCCCAGCTGAACAAGATCATTGCCAACGTGTCCAAGCCTACCATTCAGAGGTACAAGGGCCTGGGTGAGATGAACCCCGAGCAGCTCTGGGAAACCACCATGAACCCCGAGAACAGGACCATGCTCAAGGTGAACCTCGACGATGCCATTGAGGCCGATAGGATCTTCACAGTCCTCATGGGAGATCAGGTGGAGCCTAGAAGGGAGTTCATAGAGGCCCACGCCAGAGATGTCAAGAATTTGGATGTCTAGTTTACTTGAGGTGAAGATTGACTGAAGTTCAGGTGAACATCACCGAGGAGATGAAGTCGTCCTACATCGATTACGCCATGAGCGTCATCGTTAGCAGGGCGCTCCCGGATGTTAGAGATGGTTTGAAGCCCGTTCATAGGCGCATCCTCTACGCCATGTATGAACAAGGTATCACCCACGATCAGCCTTACAAGAAGTCGGCCAGGATCGTGGGAGATGTCATGGGCAAGTACCATCCCCATGGCGACGCTGCTGTCTACGAGACCATGGTCAGGATGGCCCAGGTCTTCTCCATGAGGTACCCCCTGATAGACGGCCAGGGCAACTTCGGCTCCATAGATGGCGATCCCGCCGCAGCCATGCGTTACACCGAGGCTAGGCTCTCCAAGATCGCAGGGGAGATGCTCCAGGATCTGGATAAGAATACAGTGGACTTCGTGCCTAACTACGATAGCTCATTGAAGGAGCCCTCGGTTCTTCC
>CAZKWM010000007.1:21022-25032 GCA_964556405.1 uncultured Methanotrichaceae archaeon
TTCACAGAGCTGCCTTATCAGGTGAACAAGGCCAAGGTCATAGAGGACATAGCCGAGCTCGTCAAGGCCGGAAGGATCGATGGCATCTCCGATATCAGGGATGAGTCTGACAGGGAGGGCATCAGGGTCGTGGTGGACCTCAAGAGCGGCTTTAATGCCAACGTGGTTCTAAACCAGCTCTTCAAGCACACCCAGCTCCAGGTCTCCTATGGCATCATAAATATAGTCCTGGTGGATGGCCAGCCTCAGACTCTGCCATTGAAACCTATCCTGGAGCACTACATTCACTACAGGTCCCAGGTCATAGAGAGGAGAACTCGCTTTGAGCTGGACCAGGCCCAGAGGAGGGCCCACATCCTACAGGGCTTAATGATCGCCCTGGACAACCTGGACAGGGTGATAGCCCTCATAAGGGCCTCTCCATCTCCCAACGAGGCAAAAGATGGCCTCATGAGGGAGTTCGCCCTGAGTGAAGAGCAGGCCAAGGCCATCCTAGATATGAGGCTCCAGAGGCTCACCGGCCTGGAGCGAGAAAAGATCGTGGCCGAATTCACCGAGCTCCAAAAGACCATCGCCAGGCTACAGAAAATACTCTCTAGCAACCTGGAGATCCTTGCCATCATCAAGGATGAGATGAGGGAGCTTTGCAAGAACTACGGCGACGATCGCCGGACCCAGATCATAGAGCCGACAGGCGAGGTAGCCCAGGAAGATCTCATCCAGGAGGAGGAGGTTGCCGTATCCATAACCAGCAGCGGCTACATCAAGAGGCAGCCTGTAGCCACTTACAGGATGCAGAGGCGCGGGGGCAAGGGCGTCATAGGTGCCGAGACTAGGAGCGAGGAAGTCGTCACCGACCTCTTCATAGCCTCCACCAAGGATTACCTCCTCTTCTTCACCGACATGGGGAAGGCTCACTGGCTTAAGGTTTACGAGGTTCCGGCCATGGGAAGGGCTTCCCGTGGCAAAGCCATAGTCAACATGCTCCACCTGGATCAGGATGAGAAGATCACCGGCGCCATTCCCCTGAAGGATCTTAACTCCGAGGGATACATTGCCCTGGTGACTCGTGCTGGAAATATCATGAAGATGCCCATAAAGGCCTTCAGCAATCCCAGGAAGGGTGGCATCAAGGCCGTGAACCTCAGAGGAGACAGCTTGGTGGCAGCGCGCCTGACTGATGGCAAAAAAGAGCTAATCTTGGCCACAGAGCACGGCAAGGCCATAAGGTTCTCAGAGGAGGACGTCCGCCCGAGCAACAGGGGAATCATGGGCGTTCGGGCCATGAACCTGGAAGATGACGACAAGATCATCAGCATGGACGTGGTCAAGGACGATGCCAGTCTGCTCACGGTGACCAGGCAGGGTTACGGCAAGAGGACGGATCTTAGTGAGTACCCTTTGCAGAGGCGCGGAGGCAAGGGGGTGAAAAACATAGAGGCCAGGAAGGGCGAGGTCTGCTGCTCCACCATGGTCATGGAGGAGGACGAGCTACTTCTGACGACCAAAGACGGAGTGGTGATACGCATCTCGGCCAGCGAGATAAGGATCCAGGGAAGGTCGACCCAGGGAGTCAGGATCATGAACGTAAACCGGGGGGACGAGGTCGCCGCAGTGGCCAGGATAAGTTGAGGCAGAAAACCCTGGACTCTTTCTTTTGAGGCATAGCCCTTAGTAAGGGGCTATGTTAACATTTTTAATGCTTAGTTGATGCCCGAGGTCTTTCATCCCAAACTGAACGCTTTTTATAAGATTTGATATAACAAAAATAAAACAACATATAATAGGATGGATAGCGATTCCTGGTTCAACAATATTTACTATGGAGATTAGGGCATTAAGAAAAATTATTAAGTGGGTATGGGAATTAGCTAAAGAACGGACAAGGATAATCCTCCTTTGAATGGATTTTGGCGGTGTAGAGTTTAAGCGAACCTCTTTTCCAATGATCTCTGAGTAAAACTTCACATATCTATCAAAGTTCAGTAGGGGGATGTCGAACTAGGTGATGACATCTTTCATAAGTAAATAATATACTGCAACATCTATAAACGCTTCTATCCTTTAGCCTTATTGAGTCGGCCAGGCTAGTTTTGGAAAAAATTGAGCTGAATGCAAAAGAGCTCAAACATAAAAATAAGTAAGCAGTATAGATGTGGAAGGGTCACTATATAGCCCCTACATAGATACTCTTGGGCACACCGCTCTAGAAGAGCACCGGCTGCTCATAGTTGAAGTTGCTGTCCCATACCCCGATATCGTTGTAGCCTTCCGGTGCATTGAAGCTGAAGCTGCCGCCCCGGCCGACCCTAACATAGCTGCCATCCAGGTACACTGTAAAGGGGCTGCTCCCTGGATAATTTATGGTCACAGCACATTGCCTGATATGGACGCTCCTCCGGTAGCCGTTGCAGTTAGTACGGGTGTGTATGGATACAGCGATGAGGGCTGTGCGGCCGGGCTGTCGTCTGGGCCGCTGCAGTTCCTGTGGGCTGATAGGAGACGTTGGCAGGAAATGTGCTGAGACTATCCGGAACTACCACCGACCAGGTTCCATATTTGCCAGTGATTCCCTGGCCTTTGATGTCTCCTGTACTCGCATCTCCGGAGTAGTAGAGGGGTCAGCCTTTGTAAACTACCTGCTGATATGGGTCGGGACTTATGATACTGAAGTCGCCTGAGTTCAGGTTCCCGGGGACGATTATGCTCCCGGCGTAGAAGGGTGGTCAAATTCCGGCATAGATGGCGTCAGTGCAGGTGCTGGTGGAGCTGCCTTGATCGCTTACCAGATGGTAAAGGGTCATTCCTCTGCCATCGGTCAGATAGGTGCCGAGGGTTGAGCTGCTTGAGAGACTGCCGAATATCCCTGGGCAGGAGGCGCGTAGGGTGTGTAGGTAGGATAGTAAGATGGCGAGTACGGCATGTAGTTAGGGATGTAGTACGGGTAGTAGGATCGGTAGTAATATGACGTGAAGGAATAGTCCATAGGAGACGCCTGAGTAGGGATAGACTTCGTTGAGGGAGCTGTAGGCCTCTGCCAGTCATATTCGCTGCTGGTCTTCGTTGCTCAAGGAGCTGCATCCTCTACCGTAGCCTGAATCCCCGGAGGAGACCTCCTGGACTACCAGTATGGGCTGCGATGTCCCATTGCTGTTTGGCAGAGGCAGCTGGGTGTCATTCAGCGATGGCATCAGGCTGCTATTAGATGCCAACATCTGGCTTGTGTTGAGCCGTGTCATCATCATCATCATCTGGTGGCTGCTGTTAAACGTCCCCATTTGGCTGTTGCTGAAGCTCAAGGGCAGAGCCTGAGCATTCCTAGCCTCCTGCGGCAGCACTATGTTCACAGTATCATTGAAGCCGGAAAGCTTCAAAATGGCAACGGAGCTTATGCGCATCTCCCCGGTTCCGGCGCCAGGAATGCCGAGCATTTCGGGGGTTATGACCGTGTTCATCTGGACGTATTTCTGCTCAGGGAGGAGGCTGTACCGGTTGATCCACAAGATGTAGACGAGCAGAGTGTTATTGAAAAACGCAGAGCGATTCAGAGGCTAGATGGGAAGGCGTGATCCCAATTGGCTCCTCACCCTTGAGGAGAGAACGTTGCTGTTGGGGATGACCGCCACGACGTAGTAACCTCTGCTTCCTATTCTGGTATTGCCGAGGAGCGTAACCTGAGATTCATTCGTCCGCTCTGCCGATTGGGCGAGCTGGTCCTGGATTCTCCAGATGCTCTCTAGGCAGGGGCAGGGTCAGAGATGTCCAGTTGCCATCAGCTCTGGTGTAGATGGTGTCGTTGAGGATGTACACCTTAGCCGCTGCAGCGGTGGCGTTCTCTTCCTGGCCTATGGGCTGGGAGAGGGATTCGATGACCATCTTCGCAGCCGTGCCCGTGAGGTTGAAGGCACCGGCGCCGAAGGTCAAAGCCCTGACCTGGTTGGAAGAGCCGTACCCAGTGAGATTGGACATCTCTATGTACTGGTCCTGGGCCAGGGTGAGGCGATAGGATT
>CAZKWM010000008.1:0-4492 GCA_964556405.1 uncultured Methanotrichaceae archaeon
CTTAGCTCGGTATAGCGCGTCCTTGGTAAGGACGAGGTCGAGGGTTCGAATCCCTTCCGAGGCTTAAATCGCAAGGTAAAATTTTGGCTTTGCCCGTTATTTCTTAAGAGCTTAGATTTCCAGGAGAGCTAAAGGTTCCTTGGGATTACTTCTAGCCTTAAGCCGAATCTAACCCTCGGTAAGGTCAAAACGAAGTTTTTTATAGGAAGTCAAAATTGAATAAAAAAGGTTATATATGGTCCGACCTGAGATCCCGGTTACGAGCCTCCTTTATCCTGGAATCATCAAGGGTTAGATACAAAATCAGCACGTATATGTAACATCTAATTAATATAGGCCCGTCTCGAAGATGGTAGACGAGCCTGGCTGTTATGATAATATGAACCATATTTCATGTAACACAGGTTTATGGTTCTTAACTAAAATCCGTGATAATAGATACCACTTTAATTTTAAATATAATATCTATAGGCTGCAATAGGGATCTGGATTTTTCCTAACTCTTTGATCATAACTCTTAAATATAATAAGGCAAAGAATACATAATTGCTTCAAGCGTAGTGGATAATATCAAATTCTATAAAAACGGCAGTAGGATTTTGAATGGAGTGGTTGAAAGAGATAGCAGTATCTCTGGAAAAAAATCGCTTAGGTGATGTGCCTAACAGGAAAATGGTGGTATTCATCCTCCTTTTGGGCGAGATGCTGATAATACTGGATACCACCATGATAATCATCGCCCTTCCAACTATAGCTGAGTTCTTTGGGTTGGGGTCAGGCCCGTCCCAGTGGATAGTTACTGCGTATTACGTTGCCCTGCCGTGTCTTCTCTTGATCTCTGGACCCATATCTGATATGGTGGGAAGCAGAAGGATGTTCCTGGGTGGGGTTTTGCGGTCTTTTTTCCTGAGATCCTTAGCTTGCAGCATCGCCACTTCCATAGATATGCTCATACTCTTCAGATTCATTCAGGGAGCTGGCGTAGCTATTGCCGCTCCTGTCATAATGGCCATGATCTTTCAGGCCTACCCAGCGGGCGAGAAAACCAGGGACATTTCGGGAATTGCCTCTGCCGATCACATTAGAGGAGTTGTGGGGCGCGTTTTAGGCGGCTTAACAGTCTTCGCCCTGGGCTGGAATTACATCTTCCTGATCAACATAGCAGTAGGGTCCGCCCTTCTAATCCTGGGATTCAAGTACTTCAAGGTAGATAGAAAGGTACTGATTGTTAGAGATGATGCATTGATCGACCGATGCATTACTACCATCTACCCAAAGGCCAGAGCTAATTCCGGACTTGGTGGCGATATTATCGGAAATCGTGCGGTTTGATACTACTACAGCATCTCCGCCAACGGCTACCGTGCAGGCACCTTGAACATCGATGTTTGAGTGGAATTCACAACTATCTAGCAATATGTTTCCTATCGCACTGAAAACGCTGAGGCCATACTGGCCACTAAACCCTTTATTGTTCAAGAAAGTGCAGTTTTTTACAATTAGACCCATATCACTGCTATTGGATCCTTTTTTATGGTCCCCATAGATATGCTTTGGCCCGCCTTTGCTGGGGGGATACAGTTTGCTAACACCGGTGAAATTTAAGACGCATTGGCTATTTAATGCAGTATTGTTGCTCAACAAATCATCTTCCAGGATCCATCTACAATGTCCCCAACTTATGATGCCACCATCAGCGACATTGCTAATGATTGAGCTGTTGGAGCTGTATACTTCACCACCAGTGCCAAAGATACACCTTCCTTCACCTATAGCCTCGTTATTTTGAAGTGCGCAACCGTCTATAACCAATCCATGACCAACTATGACTCTGTCTAAGGAAACGGTTTTGTTATCCTCCATATTGGATATGAAATAACTAATTGGTCCTGTATTCACTAAATTGTTACTAAAAGTGCAGTTGGCAAGGATGAGGTCATTGGCAATGTTATAGGTCATATTGCCTCCCAGAATGCAGAGGAAATCGATTAAGCCGCCTATGCCAAAGCCCAGAACAGAGTTCAAATTGCGATGGATCCGACTATTATGAAGCCTCCAAGGATAGGGTTTACGAAGCCAATTCCGGCGCTAAGGTAAGAGAAGGCGCCCCTTAAACACTACTGCTCTAGATCGTCGTTAGAAGGCAGCGCTGCTCAGACTAGTCAGTAGTTTAGTTCTGACTATGCGAAATATGCCGAGGGCATGTAGACTCCAGCAACCGCGTTTTCAAAGAAGATTCGACCTATAGTTCTTCGGAGGATTCCGCCTACCTAGAGGCAAGGGAAGGAGACCTCTCCTGGTACGGCCATTCTTATTCTGACATCAATGGCGTAAATGTCTCTCAAGGTGTGGGATCGGATTATGCAAAGCGCGTGAGATCGTCGATAAGTTCTGGCAATGACTTGAGTGCTTATTATAGGAACGATACAGGATTTTATGCCAAGCTTAACACGAGTAGCGCTTCGGTGGGAGCTTAGGTAAGATTAGCTCCTCTACTGTGCCTTGGTGCGGGATTTAATCTTGGAAGACCACTGACGCGCAATGGGGATGGTATAGTCGCAGCAACGGATTTGCGCGTGACGATGTCAAGATCACTGAAGGTGGCGGAAATTTAGACGGCAGTGCATCCGCAGGTAAAAATAATGCAGAGGCTTTCCAGTATACGAGCCGCTGTTGTGGTGGGATCGGTCCTTTCAAAAAGATCGAAATTAAAGGCAGCGTTTACTATTGGAATGGTGATAATTGGACTGGAAAAGACATGAATGCGGGTGCGGTTGGAAGAGAGCTTAAAGAGATGAAGGTCCTGTCTAAGATAAACGAAAACGGTAATGTGATCATTATCGATGGATGTTGAGGCCCAGGGAAAGATAATCGATCTGGGATTTAATGTAGGGTGTCAGGTCTTGCCAAGGGAAAGAAGAATTCTGGCTTCAACATACCATGGGACCTGATATCCATAAAACCTATTGTCGAGCCATCTGTCCTGATACGAGGCTCAGGCGTGCACATTGTTTGAGCGATTGTGCAGAGATATACGCATGTCCTTTGGGACCTTTAATCACGTGTGAGGTTTGATAATATGTAGAATGGTTATCTTGAGCCCTACTTATCTGAACCATCGGTACTCAACCAACGCTAGGGTAAATATCGACTGTGGGAACTCTTATAGTGGAGCCTCGTTGCCTCAGGTCAGCCCATTCTGTGGGATCTCCTTTTATAAAGATAAAGAAATGGAGGCGTTTCTCCAGCGAATTATCTTTAGCCTTTACTGTTTCTTGACCTGTGCCACCTTGATCTCGGAGACCTTGGGCGTACAAAGGGGGGCTCTTAATGTAAACATACCAGTAGATGGCTGCCACAAAGAGGGCCGCTCCCACGATATTGCCCAGGGTCACGGGCACCAGATTGGTGACGAAGAAGTTGTACCACCAGTTGTCCCTATCAGGTTGACCGTGGAGACCTTGGCCGTCTACAAGGCTGCTACAGCGGTGGGATCATTGGCAACGAAGATGCCCAGGGGTATGAAGAACATGTTGGCCACGCTGTGCTCAAAGCCTGTGGTCACGAAGGCCATTATGGAGAACCAGATAGCGAAGATCCTGCGGATGGTGTCCTCGGCGCTCAAGGCGAGCCATATGGCCAGGCAGACCAGCCAGTTTCATCGGTGTGGTGACGCATTTGGTGCATCCTGCGGCTATGGATGCCTTGGCTATCTCTGCTGGGACCTTGAATCCCACGATATCAAACCTCCCTATGGATCCTCTCCTTCTCAGCCGTCACGATAGCAGGCCTAACGTCCCTGAAGGCCGGCCGAATGGGGCGGTAGGCTTCCGGCAGTGGATATATAAAACTATCTCTTCACCAAAAAAAGCTTAAGGCAAAGGCTGGGAAAAAGCTTAACCCTGTACAATCCAATTCCTAGGCGTGCCTGACGTCAGCCTGGTCGTACCCACCATGAACGAGGTCGAGACCATTTGCGATTGTATCCAGAGGGCTCGCAAGGTCTTTGAAGAGATGGGGCTTCAAGGGGAAGTCATAGTTGCCGACAGCTCCGATGATGGCACCTTTGAGGCTGCCAGGGCCTGTGGTGCAGAGGTCTTCAGGCCGGGCAAGCTCGGATATGGCAATGCCTACCTGGAGGGCTTCTCCCACGTCAAGGGCCGCTACGTAGTCATCATGGATGGCGACCTCACCTATGACCCACAGGAGATGAAAGGCTTCTTAGAGCTTCTTTTAGAGGGAAAATGGGACATGGTCATGGGCACCAGGCTAAAGGGCAGGATAGAGCCCGGGGCCATGCCCGCCCTCCACAGGTATGTGGGCAACCCGGTGCTGACCGGGATCTTAAACCGTCTCTTCGATACTAAGATCTCCGATGCCCACTGCGGCATGAGGGCCATCACCGGGGAGGCCCTAGATAAACTCAGCCTGAGGGCAGGGGGAATGGAGTTAGCCTCTGAGATGGTGATAGAGGCCGCATCCAAAGGCTTGA
>CAZKWM010000008.1:4592-23373 GCA_964556405.1 uncultured Methanotrichaceae archaeon
GGGGGAATGGAGTTAGCCTCTGAGATGGTGATAGAGGCCGCATCCAAAGGCTTGAGGATAACCGAGGTGCCCATAACCTACCATCCCCGGCGGGGCCAGTCCAAGCTCCGCTCCTTCTCGGATGGATGGAGGCATCTGCGCTTCATGATGCTCTACCGGCCAGTGCCCTTCCTCATGGTCCCTGGCCTCCTGGCCCTGGCCGTGGGCCTGGCCCTTGCGGTGGGAATTTTCTTGAGGGTCGGAGCCGAGGCCAGGATGCACACCCTGATCCTGGGAAGCCTTCTTCTGATCATCGGTTACCAGATGCTTCTGGCAGGCCTCTACTTCAGTGCCTTCGGCGTCGCATACGGCATCTCAGGGGGATTCAGGATCATAAAGAAGCTCATGAGCTATCATTCCCTGGAAAAGGAGCTTATACTGGGCCTGGGCTTTTTGGCCTTAGGTGTGGTTCTCGGCATAAAAGTCATCCTGAGCTGGAGCGCCTCGGGTTTTGGGTCCCTCTACGAAATCCAGACCGCCATGATGGCCATGATACTCTCCATCATAGGTATCCAGACGACCTTCTCAGGGATGTTCATAAGCCTCCTCCTCTTGAAGAACGGTGATGGTGGCCTTTGAAGATCGCCTATGTCTACGACGCGGTCTACCCCTGGGTCAAGGGCGGGGGCGAGAGAAGGATCTACGAGCTTTCCAAGAAGCTTGTATCTAGGGGCCATGATGTCCACTGCTATGGCATGAAGTGGTGGAAGGGCGACGATGTCGTGGACCTCGAGGGAGTAAACCTCCACGGCATATGCCGGCCCATGAGCCTCTACTCCGGGTCCAGGAGATCCTATGGCCAAGCTCTGGCATTTGCCTCTGCCGTCCTCAGGTCGGTGCGGGGTGACTACGACCTGGTGGACTGCCAGGAGTTTCCCTACCTTCCCTGCTTCCCTGCCAGGTTCCTCTCGGACTGGAATGGGTGGCATTTCTTTATAACCTGGCTGGAGGTGTGGGGAGCTTACTGGTGCGACTATGCCGGAACGGCGGGACTGATAGGCCAGATGGTTGAAAGATCAGTCTCCCGGCTGGCTCCCAGTAACATAGCCATATCTGAAAGGGTCAGGAGGGATCTGGAGGGCCTGGGCGTCACAAATATCGACGTTATTCCTTTGGGCGTCGATTTCAAGAAGATAAGCGCTGTGAAGGCCTCGGAGGAAACCTCTGACCTGATCTTCGTGGGCAGGCTCCTAGGTCACAAGAATGTCGATCTCCTTATCAAGGCAGCAGGCCTGATCAGTCAGACTCTTCCGGATTTGAGGGTTACGATAATAGGTGATGGCCCTGAGGCCCCCGTCCTGAAATCCCTGTCCCGGGAGCTCGAGCTGGAGAGGAACGTGATCTTCACTGGTTTTCTGGATGATTATGACGAGGTTATAGCCAGGATGAAATCCTCCAGAGTTTTTGTCCTTCCCTCTACTAGGGAAGGCTTTGGAGCTGCAGCCCTGGAGGCCAATGCCTGTGGCCTTCCCCTGGTCACCGTAGATCATAGGATGAACGCCGTATGCGATCTTCTAAGAGATGGAACCGGGATTGCCTGCCAGGTCTCGGAGGTCTCCATCGCCGAGGGCATTCTGAGGTGCCTTAAGCTGTCTGGGGTCACGGCAGAGAGATGTGTCCAATTTGCGGAAGGCTATGACTGGGATAGGATCTCAAGGTTATTGGAAGATGTCTATGAACAGAGAATTGGGGAATAGCTCTGAGGAGATCCTCTAACATCTTCTCCACGCCCTTAGTAATCTCATGGTTGGACTAAAGGGTGGTGTTTTATCTTTTGAATATCAGATCGGTCCGCATTAAAGGTACTGGGCCAAAGCTGGAATGACTGCAGCTCCTTCCTTTTTATGAGAATTAAAACCACCACATCGAGAGCTTATCCCTAAACTATAAATGCGAAGAACATTGCCTTTAGCCTGTGGTATTCAAAGAGATAGGCGATGAGTTCTGGGATATAATAAGGCCTTATATGCCACCGTAGAAGGCTAGAACTGGAAGACTCAGAGCAGATTTACGTGGTCCGTTCAATAGAATCATTTACGCCCTCAAAACGTGAATTACCCGGATAGATGTTCCTATAATGTATGGAAATAAGTCTACAATCCGTAGGTTGCACTTAGAACTATGTGAAATAGGTGCATATGGGGAAAATATTCGGTGAAATGAGATCTAGGGGCTATCTGAAAGGTAAAATGGACTTACATTGGTTTAATATCGATACCAAAGGTGTACCTGCAAAAAGGGGGTAATATCGGCTATGACGGTAATAAAAAGGTTAACGGAATAAAAATAAGCTCTGTCACTGAAAACACAGGCTTACCTATCGCTTTATACATATCTTCTGCCAATATCCATGATTCTAGACTAGATATACCCACCGTCCAAGGAGTCAAAATTAAGTTAGATGTAGGTGGGCCAATTGCTCGACCAAAGAGGATAAATGCAGATAGGGCTTATGATTCCAGAGAACTTAGAGATTAAAATAGAAATAGCGAAATAATCTCAAATATACGTGTGAATAAAAGAAATGGGAAGAATTCTGTGATTGGAAGGCCAACTAGATTCAATAAAGGATAATATGCTGGAAAAATGTGGTAGAACTGTTTTTCAACTGGATAAAGGCCTTCAAAAAGATTTATCCAAGGCACGAACTATTAGAGATTTCTCACTTAGGACTCGTTCAGTTGGCCTGTAGCTTTATGATATGGAGGGTTTGGGGGATACGCTCCGATATAAAATTCCTCCGGTCCTTGCACTCTTAATAAAAGCAAAAATGGAACCGACGGTCTGAAGGCAATTATCCTTGGTCTATGGTAAAAAGGGTTTTCCAATGATGAGTGTCCCATGGCAGCAATTTTAAATATAGTAATAGCAGACTTAATAATCTCGACAGAGAATAGAGAAAGAAGAGGAGTCTAAGCCCTGTTTTGGGTTTGGAGGGTGTCCTTTGAGTGTACTTGTAACTGGTGGTGCGGGATTTATAGGCTCCAATCTGGTAGAGAGCCTTCTTGAGTCGGGCGAAGATGTGATAGTTCTTGACAACATGCACACTGGGAGTGCCGGAAACCTGGAGGATTTGAAGCGCAAGGGTAACCTCCGGCTTATAGAGGCCAGCTGCAATGACCTGCCCGGCATCGAGCTGAAGCCTACGGCTATATATCACCTGGGCATACCTTCCTCTTCTCCCATGTACAAGAGGAACCCCTTCCTGGTGGGCGAGGCCATCAACGGGTCCATCGCAGTCCTGGAGCTTGCCAGGAGGTCGGGGGCGAGGGTAGTCTATGCTTCCTCTTCCTCCCTCTACAGCGACATTGTGCCCCCTCACAGGGAGGATGCGACCATCAATGTCACTGATTACTACACCGAGGCCAGGCTGGTTGTGGAGAGGATGGCTGAGCTCTACAGCAAGCTCTACGGAGTGAGCTCTGCCGGCATGAGGTTCTTCTCGGTTTATGGCCCCAAAGAGGGACCAAAGAAGCAATATGCCAACATGGTCTCTCAGTTCATGTGGGATATGATGGCCGGCAAGGCGCCGGTGATCTACGGAGACGGCTCCCAGACCAGGGATTTTGTCTATGTTAATGACGTGGTCAGGGCGCTTAGGATGGCCATGGAATCCGATTATCAGTGCATCCTCAATGTGGGTACCGGGAAGGCCTTCAGCTTCAATGATGTCATAAGGATGCTCAATGAGAACATGGGCATGAAGATTCAGCCTGAATACGTTGAGAACCCCATCAAGAACTATGTTAAGGATACTCAGGCTGATCCAACTAAGACCTCCCAGGTTCTGGGATTTACGGCCAGGTATTCTTTAAAGGATGGGATAAAAAACCTCATCGAGTACTACAGCCTGCTCCGGCTGAAGAGGGCCTGAGCATTTTCTAACTTTTAGGATCCGTGATGCCCTTGAGTCTGAGAGATAAGAACGTCCTTATAACCGGCGTGAGCGGCTTTGTGGGATCCCACATGGCCAGGCACCTCCTGGATCAGGGAGCTAGGGTCTACGGCCTTCTTAGGCGCAGGGCCGACGGCATGACCCCTCACAACTTGAGGAGGCTGGGGATCGCAGGGCAGGTTAACCTGCTCGAAGGAGACCTAGAGGATATATCGAGCATGGGAAATGCCCTTTCGACCAGCGATGCCGACGTGGTATTTCACTTGGGCGCCCAGTCCTTCGTGCCTCGGTCTTTTACCAATCCTACGGAGACCATGGGATGGAACTGTTGCGGCACCGCCAACCTCCTGGAGGCCATAAGGCTCAAGGATGTCGATCCTGTGGTGGTCTTTGCCGGGTCCAGCGAGGAGTATGGCATGGTTCTATCCTCTGAGGCCCAGTATAAGGAGGCCAAGAAGAAATACGGCTCCATATTCCCTGAGCCCAGCAAGATCCCTGAGGTGCCCATATCCGAGAACAACCCCTTGAGACCCATGTCCCCTTACGCCGTTAGCAAGGTTTACGGCGACTTTCTCATGAGGAACTACTACCATTCCTATGGAGTAAAGGCCATAGTCTCCAGAGCCTTCAATCATGAGGGTGCCGGCAGGGGGATCATGTTCGTCACCTCGGTGGCCACCAGTCAGGTGATGAAGGTGAAGCTTGGAGAGGTGGATTCCGTAGCTATAGGCAACGTCAATGCCTTCAGAGATTGGAGCCATATATCAGACATCATCAATGGCTATCTGCTCCTGGCTGAGAAGGGCAACTACGGGGACGTCTACAACCAGGGGTCCATGAGGACCAACTCGGTCATGAGCTATCTTCTCATGAGCTTTGCCGAGGCTGGATATCCCGTGGATAGGATAGAGACCTTCAAGGGAGAGAAGGCCGTGGAAGATCCCTTAGAGCCCGATAAGTCAAAGATCTTTGAGGTGAGCTTCGATAAGACCAAGCTCGACGGCATGATGCTCAGAGGCGAGATGGAATATGCTGCCGGGGATGGAGGCATGGTGGTTCATTCGGGGTCCATGGAGTTCAAGGTGACCTTTGATACCGCCAGGTTCAGGCCTGCGGAGGTTCCTATCCTCTTCTCTGATACTAGGAAGATTAATATGCTTGGATTCAAGGCGGGGCGCTCGGTGAGGGATATAGTGAGGGATCAGCTAAACTATTATTTGTCGGATCGGGATCGTAAAGGGATTTTATAGGATAAAATAAGTAACGATAAATATTGAGGTTGGGAGTTTTAGGTTTTATAAGGCCTTTCTCCCAATTCACCGGTATGGGGGTTGTAGTTTGGGGCAGTCTCGAATCTGTGCTCATCAGCGCAAATCAGATGCTTGATTGAGGACGCTTCCTTCGCAAGGAACCCGCCAATTCGCATATTTTCAATGATTTACTCTAAAAATGCTATCAGAATCCATGGTAAGGGCAGATGTTAAGCCCATCTATACCTTTTAAGATCCCTCGTTATATAGGGTTCGTATTCAACTCAGTTTAAAGAGTGGCCTAAACGAGGCATAAGCTTAAACAAGGGTTAGTTGATTGGGATAAATACCAAGCTAAGAAGATATCTGCCTTCGAAGGTTGAGGATACAACAACTACTCTCGGAACTGAAGACATGAAGATAATTCATACCCCCGTCAGGATCTTCACCACGGGCGGCGTGGAAAACTACGTGCGTTGCCTATCGAAAGAGCTGGTGGCAGCAGGTCATGATGTGGGAGTAATCTGCTCTGACAGATCAGATGGACAAAATATCCCTGATTGCATCGATGTAAAAGCCTTGAGGTTTATTGGGAAGGTAGCCAATACTGATATCACGCCTACTTTGCCTCTCCAGCTCTTGCGCGAGGATTTTGACATCCTTCATACCCATTTACCTACTCCCTGGAGCGCCGACTGGAGCGCTTTAGCTTCTATGCTTAAAGAAAAGCCTCTAGTATTGACATACCATAATGATATTGTAGGTAATGGATGGATGGGTTATGTAGCTAATCTATATAATCATTCTGCGCTAAAAATTTTACTTAGAACCGCGGATAGGATCCTCATAGCTAGAAATGAAAACCGATCTCTTCAACTTAAAAAATATGGGGATAAGATAAAGGTAATACCAATAGGCGTTGATACTAAAGCATTCGAGCCTATTGATGTAGAAGAGCTGGGCGATATATTCTTCTTAGGGATTCTGGATGAGTTCCATAGGTATAAAGGCCTCGATATTCTCTTGGGCGCTTTAAAAATCGTTAAAGAAGAACATCCTCGCGTAAAGCTTTTAATCGGAGGCAGCGGGGCTTTAGCCTGCTATTACAATGACCTGGCTAAAGGGCTTGGCCTCCATGAGAACGTGGAATTCTTGGGGTTTGTGCCTGGTGACGCGCTTAAAAAATACTATAATGGTTGTAAGATCTTTGTACTTCCTTCCACTGATCCCGCTCAGGAGGGTTTTGGCATCGTTCTCCTCGAGGCCATGGCTTGTGGCAGGCCGGTTATTGCTACTGATATAGCGGGCGCAGCGGAGGATATAAAGAAGGGCGGTGCGGGTTTGGTTGTAGGGCGAAAGAGCGAGGTGGAACTTGCCAGGGCGATCCTCCTTTTGTTGGATAACGAAGATTTTGCAGCTGAAATGGGATCCTCTGCCAGAAGTCTCGTGGAGGAGAAGTACAGCTGGAAGATGGTAGCCCATCAGACGGAGAAGGTTTATAGGGAAATAGTATGAGGCCGGTGAGGCAAGAGGTTCCGTGATTAGCGTTGTCGTCCTCAACTTTAACGGAAAGCATTACCTCGATCGGTGTCTCTCGTCCTTGAGGGATCAGACCTATGAGGATCTAGAGATCATCGTGGTAGACAACTCCTCCTCGGACGGGAGTGTGGAGTACCTGAGAGAGCGCTTTCCCTGGGTGCGGGTGGTGACCAACGAGGCCAACCTGGGGTTTGCTGGTGGGACCAACCGGGGTATACTCCAGGCCCGGGGTGAGTACATCCTCACCTTGAACAACGACACGTGGGCGGACAGATCCTTTGTGGAACGCCTGGCGAAGCCCATGAAGGCCGATGGAGCGGTGGGAATGTGCGCCTCTAAGATGCTCTTTCCCGGCGGGCGGATAAACTCTACGGGGATATGCCTCTCCAGAAGCGGGGCTGCCTGGGATAGGGGGATGTTCGAGGAGGATAGAGGTCAGTATGACCTGGAGGTCGACGTCTTTGGGCCCTGTGCCGGGGCAGCCCTCTATCGGAAGGAAATGCTGGATGAAATAGGACTCTTCGATGAGGATTTTTTTATGTTCATGGAGGACGTAGATCTGGCCTTCAGGGGGCGATTGGCTGGGTGGAAGTGTCTTTACGTGCCTGAGGCGTGGGTCTGCCATATTCACGGCGGGACGGCGGGGTTTGGGTCTGATTTATCGGTATACTATGGTAACCGGAACATAATTTGGTACGTCTTAAAGGACTTTCCTCCAAAGCTATTGGTGACATCCCTACCGTGGATTATAGGTAGAAACTTGGCTGTCATCCCTTATTATTCCGTGAACGGAAAGTGTTCAACTATTCTCAGATCGAAAATAGATGCGTTAAAACTGATGCCTAAATTCATGAGGAAGCGAAGGCAAGTTGTGCGCAAAGAATTCGACTATAATATCTTGAAATATGTTAAAATATGGAGGTGATCAATTAAGAGTTAATTTTTATTTAGGTAGAATTAATTTTGGCTGTGTTGCGTAATTATGCTATGGCGTTAGGTCTGTGATAATACTTCTGCTAAGGTATTTAGTTTACCTAAGCACTGTATTATAGCATATGGGATGAATAATCTCATAATTTCAGAGGTCATACCTTCGATAGAAGAAGCTCTAACCGTTTCTACCAAAGATTCATTTGATAGCGGAGAAGTAGGCTTCGACTGCCCATCGTCTTCCAGACTGATGCATCTGGTACCAACCGTTATAGCCCATCTTATTGAATTCCAGAACAGCGTTCGATCTTGGTGATGGATCTTCAATCACAATAGCATTTTCTCTTATCTTAATTCTCGGGCAAACTACTATAGCGTAACATTAATTATGCGTGATACAGTAATACCTATGGAGTTTTTCTCTGGCTTTAGTTTTACCGAACTGCCATTGGCATCTCCCGTGCCGACCACGCTCTGATTCAAGCTGGAAGATTTCCCAGAGGATGCAGAGAAGGCAGATGCGCTGATAGCTCCTGTGCTGCCCCCACCGAGCCATCCATCGAGTGGCCCCTCTCGCTGATGCCATGGGTCCCCCTGTTCTTGCCTGTGACACTCAGCTGCATGCTCTCCTGAAGTCCGTCCAGTCCTGCCGGGGCTGTGGCCCCCCAGGGAGGCGGAATCGTCAAGGTTAAAGTTTGCATAAGTAGGATATCACCTTGCTATCCGCCCCCGATGAAAAGCCTACGCTTAAACCCGAGGCTGGACCAGATGACAGATCGATAAATATGGCAATCACTATTATTAAACCGGAGAGCTTGCCCAACACAGATGACTTGCTTACTTATTTGTAATCATGACTAAAACTACGTATTATTACTATTGATACTAATGGGTTTTGGATAAGCACTTTTAAGCCCTAATGATATCGATTATTTATCAAAACCTCACTTATGTTTCGTATCACCTTGTCAGGGATGTTCCTCTTATTGCTAAATACCTAAAAAAAAGATCCTAAAAAAGAGGTGCGAAGAGCGTTACTAATACTTTAATATCAGCAGAAGACTGCATTCTTCTGTTTTATCTCTGGAACTCACCAAAATCCTACAGCGGGCAAACTCGTTCCTAGAACATTTGCGATGGACTTAGGACTAAGGTGGCAACCGAAGCTATACACAGCTAAAATCTAACTTGGAGAAACTGCCAGCTCCTCCTCAAAGGGGCTTTGACCTCTTTATCATATCCCTCAGGCCGGACATCACGTCGTACCTGGGATCATATCCCAGAAGCTTCCTGGCAGCGCTTATATCTGCGGAGGAGTGTTTTATTTCCCCTGGCATGGGATGATCAACGTGCAAGAGCTTCACATCCTTGGACAAGATCTCTCCCAGGATCTCTGCCAGCTCATTCACCGTGGTACTCTTTCCCGAGGCTATATTGATGACCCTCCCCGCCGCCTTCTCCGCCACGCAGGCCAGGGCATTGGCGTCGGCCACATCAGCCACGTAGACGAAGTCCCTGGACTGCTCGCCATCCCCAAAGATAGTAGGGGGCCTGCCCTGGGAGATGGACTGAAGGAACTTGGGTATCACGGCCGCGTACTGGGAGCTTGGGTCCTGTCCAGGACCGAAGACATTGAAGTACCTGAGGCTCACCGTCTCCAAGCCGTAGACGTCGTTGAAGACCTTGCAGTAGTGCTCCCCCGCAGCCTTGGTCACTGCATAAGGGCTCATGGGCCTTTGGATCAATGTCTCAATATTCGGCTGCTCAGGGCAGTCTCCGTAGACCGCCGAGGAGGAGGAGAAGACGACTCGCCTGATGCCACAGTCTCTGGCAGCCACCAGGATCTTGAGGGTTCCATCCACGTTATGAAGGTTGGAAGTGACGGGATCCTCAATGGACCTCTGCACCGAAGGCAGGGCTGCCAGGTGAAGGACATAATCCGCACCCTGGAAGGCCCTCCTCAAGGCCTCCATCTCAGTTATGTCCCCCTGGATGAAGTCGACCTCTTTCATCACATCGGAGAGGTTCTCCAGCTTTCCCGTGCTGAGGTTATCTATTATAGTCACAAAGTTATTGCAACAGAGCATCCTTGCTATATTGGAGCCTATGAAGCCAGCTCCTCCAGTTATAACGATTTTCTTTCCTTTAAGCAACCATCGTCACTCTCATCCGGAGGATCTTAGCATAAGGATATCACTCTTGCGGTGATGCAAAAAAGAGGAGGGGTGGGTTTTTGTTTTCCTTAAAAAAACCCTCAATGGTACTTCTGCCAGAGGCCGTTAGCATCGCCTGCACCCGGATTGCGCTGGGGACCATGATAACCATTCATGATCTGGTTATAGTCGTTCTTGCGCCAGTTGCTTGAGGTGTTGAGGCTGCCAAGGTCTTTGGTGTGGCCAAGCTCGTGAGTAGCTGCGTTCTGAGCATCAAAGTTGTAAAGTTCCTCATGTATGAATCTAGGTTGGTGGTCCAGCTGTACTTGCTGCTGAAGACAGATCCGATTAAACGGTGCTACTTTCCGAGTGATATGTCCTGGAGTAGGCCAGGGCAATGGACATGCCGCCGCTGAGGGGCTTGATAACCACGGAGATCAACAGACTTCAATCAAAAGCAACATGTGAGAAAAAGAGATTTAGATGTCTCAGAGGCCTCTTATTGGTGTTACAGATCTTAATGGTACAGCTGCCCGATAACGTTGGCGCCGCCTGCTCCAAGCTTGCGCTGAGTATCGTTGTAGGCGTTCATGACCTTACTGTAGTCATTCTTGCGCCAATCGCTCAGAGTGTACAGGGCGCCGAGACCCAGGCAAATATGGCCTCAGCATCTCAGACTGTTAGAGGCGCCTCTCATGCCCGGATGGTAGCCTTCTCACTCTCCAGGGTGAGGCCTTCAGAACTAGGGGAGGCGTCCTGGGTCACGAGGTGGCAGCCCTTTCTACCATCGACGGCACCAGGCCCTCAGACTACTCCCTGACCGTCAGCACCGATTCCATGAGTGCTCTGGACCCCTCCCGCCTATCCGGGCAGAGGTTCCTCGATGTCCAGTCGACGATATCGGTCGGAAAGGGGTACTCCCTTATCCGTAGGACCCAGCGGGGGCTTTGCCCGGGTCTCCACGGGGGCCTCAGATAGGGAGTCTACTCATCGACCTAGGAAGGCCGGCACTGGGGCGAGCCTCAAAGCCTCCTAGGCGGTGATAACTCAAAGCTCTGAATCTTACAGGCCAAGGGCAGGGCCATGGATGGATACCAATCGCTAACGTCCACTGGTTATGTGACCAGACAGATGGATTCTCTTAGCGGCTACATGGGCAGCCCACTCTGGAAGGTAGTCCACGTCGATACAGGCGTGCCTGGGTCCCGCAGGGGAAGCTCCAAGGCACACTCCGTGGATGGAAATGTCACAGCATCAGGAAGCTGGATGGCCGTATCCTCTCCTGGCTTCTTCTCCCAGAGATGCGTCCTGGCCGGAAACTCCACCTTCGGCTTTAGCACCTCCTACCTGGGGACGAGTGTATTATGGACGACTGTATATTCCTTCTCCGAGGTCGCGGAGAGCTCTAACGGAGTTTTGAAAGCTGAGTGATGGAAGCCTGGGAAGTAACAGCCCTCCCTAGTTTTTATCCAACCTTTCATTAAGCCGCATCCTCGGATGCGCCCATAAACCCCTGCTCACGGCAGCGATTTTTCATAGTCTTACTTATCATCATTACAATCACGTTTTAAAGGCCTCTGACGTAACTCCCAAAGTCATCTTGCTAGTCTAATTTTGGAATGTTTGGCCTTCACCAATACCATGGTCCACGATGGTTCCCTGAGACTCAGTACTTCTGATACAGCCGAGGCTAAGGTGGGTAGTGTAAGGGTCTTAGGGGATGTTAGAACCAATGGCAACATCCAGAGGATGATGGGATCCATAGTCTTCTGGCCTGGCGTGCCTGATTGCAAGGCGGCCTATGCTGGAGTATCGATGCAGAGTTCCCTGGCGGGGATGGCGAGCCTCAATGCCGATAGCGGCCTGACCCAGGTCTGGGGCTAGCTGGCGTGCTGTGCCATCGAACCTCGAAGGCACTTTCGAGCGGGAGGAATTCGCGGCCAATGCCACTCTCACGGGCAGCATCTATATTCTGGCAATTGGATCCCAGAACTTCAATGAGTTTGCATTGGCTATCAAAAGCTCCGTCTTCCTCGGCTTTTTAAGCTTGGTGCCTTGCAGGCTCCTCTCTTTTTGCGGCCTGGGATTTTCCTAAATCTGCCTGAGAAGAGCTTTAGCAAGGCAAAGACAGAGAATTAGAAGGATCCCAGGGAACGAGGAGCATTTTACGTCTGCCAAGGTGGTGCCAAAGAGAACGTCGGCTCTTTTCCCTCTCAAATTGTATCTATCCATAGAAAGAGCTATACGCATCTATATTCTATCTTCTCCGGTATGGCATTGCTCGAGGTCAAACACGTATCCAAGCTCTTCAACGTCGACTGCAGGCAGATGGGGGTCCTGCGCGGCATAGACCTGGAGATAAAAGACGGAGAGTTCATATGCTTCATAGGCCCCTCGGGCTGTGGAAAGACAACCCTTCTTAGAATTATTGCTGGCCTGGAAAAGCCCACCACAGGCCAGGTGCTACTGGACGGCCAGGAGATCAAGGGTCCGGGGCCCGAGAGAGGCATGGTCTTTCAGGAGTACTCCCTCTTTCCCTGGAAGACGGTCATAGACAACGTCGGCTTCGGCCTGGAGCTAAAGAAGGTACCTAAGGCAGAGAGGTACGACCGATCCAGGGGCTACCTCCAGATGGTGGGCTTGGAGAAGTTCGAGGATCGGTACCCCCATGAGCTCTCCGGAGGCATGAAGCAGCGCGTGGCCATTGCCCGAGCCTTAGTGAATGGCCCAAGGGCCCTTCTCATGGACGAGCCCTTCGGAGCCCTAGATGCCCAGACCAGGAATATAATGCAATCAGAGCTTCTGCGCATATGGCAGGAGGAAAAGAAGACCGTGGTCTTCGTCACCCACAGCGTGGACGAGGCCATCTACCTCGGTGACAGGATAGTCATCATGTCCGCTAGGCCGGGGAGGATCAAGGATATCATAAAGATAGACCTGCCCAGGCCCAGAAATAGGACCAGCCCCGAGGTAAATGCCATCAGGGATCGCGTCCTTTGCGATCTTCGATCAGAGATAGTAACTACTTGCTAAATGCTAAAAGCCATTTGATGGTGCAGATGAACCGGTCCAGATGGATGGAACTTCCAAGAAAGGTGCTGGTGAGCCGCGGCGCTCTAGGTGAGGTGCCTTTGATCTGTGCCGACCTGAAGCTGGAAGGCAGGGCCCTGGTTGTGACGGGCCAAAATACTCTGGAGGCGGCGGGAAAGGGGGTATCGGACCTTCTGGAGGAGAAGGGTTACGAACCAGAAATCGTCATCGGAAGAGCATCCAGGATCGACGAGGTGGACCGGGCCGAGGCCGTGGCCAGGGAGATGGAGGCGGGCTTCATAGTGGGAGTTGGGGGTGGAAGGTCCATAGATATTTCCAAGCTCGTCTCTTTAAGAACAGAAATACCCTTTTTGAGCATCCCTACCGCCGCCTCCCACGACGGCATATGCTCGTCCCAAGCTTCTTTGACCGTGAAAGGCGAGACCGTTTCCATCCCCGCCAGGGCACCCTTGGCGATAGTCGCTGATACCGATGTCATCTCAAAGGCCCCTCACAGACTCCTGGCAGCTGGCTGTGGCGACGTCATATCCAATTACACCGCTCTCCTGGACTGGGAGATGGCCCGAAGGCTCCGGAATGAAGATTACAGCGAGTACGCCGCAGCCCTCTCGGGCATGACTGCCAAGATGATCATGGAGCTTGCACCGACTATCCGCCCTGGTGCGGAGGAGTCGGTGAGAGCAGTGGTCAAAGCCCTCATCTCCAGCAGCGTGGCCATGAGCATCGCCGGCTCCTCCAGGCCGGGGAGCGGCTCGGAGCACAAGTTTGCCCACGCCGTGAACAGGATACGTCCGGGAGCCGCCCTCCACGGAGAGCTCTGTGGCCTTGGAACTATCACTATGATGTACCTTCACCGGGGCGACTGGAAGGCCATAAGGGATGCCCTCCAGCACGTGGGCGCCCCAACCACCGCCGTCCAGCTCGGCATACCCTCCGAGGTGGTGATAAAGGCACTGGTCCTGGCCCACGATGTGAGGCCCGAGCGCTACACCATACTAGACGCGGGGCTGACCAAAGAAGCCCTGGCTTTGGCCGCGGAGGCGACGGGAATAATATGAAATATGGCGATCGTGTATTAAGTCAAGAGGTCCGACTATGTCCGAGGCATCCACTCAGATCACTCTAATAGGAACTAAGCTCGCCACGGTGGGCATGGAGTTCACCTTCAATGGACCCACGCCGGAGTGCGAGACCTGTAAACTTCGAAATACGTGTATGAACCTGGAGCCCGCCAGGAGGTACAGGGTCCTTGGGACCCGCGGGGAACTTATCCACGAGTGCCCCATCCACGAAGCAGGGGTCAGGGCCGTTGAGGTAACTGAAAGCCCCATCATCGCAGCCATAGATACCAGAAAGGCCTTTGCCGGCTCCAAGATATCCTTCGAGACTATGAAGTGCGACGACTCATCCTGCCGCATGTACGACATATGCCATCCCTCCGGCTTGAAGGATGGGGAGAAGTGCACCATAGTGGATGTAGTGGGCGAGGCTCCCGAGGACTGCCCAAAGGGATCTGTCCTGAAGCTGGTGGAGCTCAAGCGCTGATGCGCGTCCTGACCTACTCCAAGAACATTTTCATACCAGTGACCGATCTGTGCAGGAATAGGTGTGGTTATTGCTCATTTCGGCGGGATTTAGGCCGAGCCAGAATCATAAAAAGATCGCTGGCCCAAAGCCTCATGAAAAGGGGTGCAAAGGCCGGATGCACCGAGGCCCTTTTCAGCATGGGAGAGAGCCCCTGGGAGGTCCCGGGCTTCTCCAAAATGGCTCGTGATTTCGGCATTTCTGACCTGATGGAGTATCTAGTGGAGCTATGCGAGGCCGCCCTGGAGATGGGCCTCCTTCCCCACACCAATGCCGGGGTCCTCTGCCAGGATCACCTCAAACTTTTGGCCCCCTACAACGCCAGCATGGGCCTCATGCTGGAGACCACGGCAGGAGTTTTGGCCCACGAGGAATCTCCCGGAAAAGCTCCGGAAGTAAGGATGGATTTCATGGCCAGGGCCGGAAAGATGAAGATTCCCTTCACCACCGGTCTTCTGATAGGAATTGGAGAGCGATGGCACTATCGTCTCCAGTCATTGAAAGCCCTGGCTGATCTTCACAGAACCTATGGCCACCTCCAGGAGGTCATAATCCAGCCCTTCGATCCAAAGCCCGGCACCCCCATGGCAGGGTGGCCCAAGGTCGGCGATGCTGAGACAGCAGAGGTCATCCGCCTGGCCAGGAGCATACTTCCTGAAGGGGTGGCCATTCAGGCTCCTCCTAACCTGGCAGATCCTGAGATGATGGCCAGGGCCGGGGCTAGCGATTTGGGTGGCATAAGCTCCATCACCCAAGACTGGATCAATCCGGATAGGCCATGGCCTGATATAGTCCAGCTGAAAGATCAGTTGAAAGGGCATTCTTTAAGAGAGAGGTTGCCCATCTATCCTCGTTACGTCCTTGGAGGCTGGTACAGCCGGAGAGTGGCGAGGTTGATAGAGGCCCTCGCGGATGAGGACGGTTATAAGAGAACGGATGGTGCAGTATCTTGGAAAAGAAGTGGCTAGAGATAGGCGTGAGCACGGGGCTTGTGGCGGTTATGATCATACTGATGCTTCTGATGCAGATAGCTGCTCCAGAGGGCATGGCCCGGCCGGGGTTTGCCTTGGTCTTTCTCCTCTTCATGATCGCCATGGGCATCGCTGGAATAAAGCTGCTCGATATTCCGCAACGCTAGATATAAATATAATAATAAGCACTTTTTCATGGAGGGTAGAAGATGGCTAGCTTTCTTGATAAGCTCAGGCAGCTGGGCCGCCCGGGCGAGGATGACTACACAGAGGTCGACCTAGGGCAGTTCGAGGAGATGGGCAGCTCATCGGGCCTGATCCTTCGGTTTGCGAACCTGGCCAAGGTGGAGATGCTGCCGGAGATAAAGCAGGAGATCTATTCAGGGAGAATTCTCCTGGTGGATATATCGGGCATAAAGAGGGATAAGGCCGCCATGGATAAGGCCCTTGGCGAGCTTAGGAAGGCTGTAGAAGATATATCTGGAGATATCGCCGGGATCGGCGATGACTTGATAGCTGTTGTCCCAAGCGGCATAAGAATAGATCGCGAAAAGATCATCGGAGGTACAGATTGAATTTAACTACCAAAGGGGAATGTCCCATCTGCGGCTATGAAATGGAGTTCAACTGGGAGAGCCAGGATCTGCCCCACTTCGGGGAGGCCATGATGATCGCAGGCGTCTGCAGCTGCGGCTTTAGGCACAGCGATACCCTTCTCCTCAGCCAGAAGGAGCCTGCCAGGTATACTCTGGCCGTGGAGTCATCCGAGGACCTGAACGCCAGGGTGATAAAATCCTGCAGCGGCACCATTCGCCTTCCAGAGATAGGCGTGGACGTGGAGCCGGGCCCGGCATCGGAGGCCTACATCTCCAACGTGGAAGGGGTCCTGGACAGGGTCGAGGGCATTGTAGATTTCGCAACCAGAGGCGCCAGAGAGGTCGGGGATTTTGAGAAGACGGCCCGGGGCGAGGAGATCCTGGCAATCATAGAGGCCCTAAGGTGCGGGAAGGCCGACATCACCCTCATAATAGAAGATCCCCTGGGGAACAGCGCCATAGAATCCGAGAAGGCAGTGAGATCTCCCCTCACCGATGAAGAGGTCGCCAGCCTGAGGACGGGAATGGTAGTTATAGATATTTAAGGGCGGTTCTGGAAACTCAGATGACATGATAGTGTTCAGCGGCGGCACGGGCACGCCCAAGCTTCTAAGAGGGTTAACCAATCTGGTAGAGCCCAGTAGGCTCTCGGTGGTGGTCAACACCGCCGAGGACATATGGGCCCTTGGAAACCTCATATCGCCAGACCTGGATACCGTCGTCTACACCTTGGCAGGGATCGGGGACGAGGAGAAGTGGTGGGGGATAAAGGGCGATACACATCACACCTCCCAGTTTTTGAGATCCTTGGGATGCCGGGAGCTTATGGCCCTGGGGGATAAAGACAGGGCAATAAACATCTTCAGATCGGAGCTTTTAAGGCATGGCAGGAGCTTGAGCAGAGCCACCGAGGCCCTGACAAAGGCCCTGGGGATAAAAAACAGGGTGATCCCCATGACAGACGACCGTGTTTCTACCATGATCAGAATCCCTGAAGGGGAGATCCACTTACAGGAGTTCTGGGTGGGAAGAAAAGGGCAGCCTGAGGTTTTAGCTCTGCGCTATCATGGGATAGAGGATGCTAGGCCCAGCCCCGGGTTCCTGGAGCTTCTGGACTCAGAGGATGAAATTCTGATAGGTCCCAGCAATCCTGTGACGAGCATAGGCCCCATCCTGTTCTTGCCGGGGGTTCGAGAGCGCCTCAAGGGAAAAAGGATACTGGCCGTGAGCCCCTTGGTAGGGAATAAGCCCGTCTCAGGGCCAGTGGCTAAGTTCATGAAGGCCTTTGGCGTTCCTGCCAACGATGAAGGCGTAAAGACCATCCTCGGCGATATCGGTACCTTCGTGGTGGATCGCGGAAGCAGCTACGCGGGCGAGTGCGTGAGGCTGGATATCCTTATGAGGACGGGAGGGGATAGCCTCCGCCTGGCCAGGGATCTGGTAGGGCTGATCTCATGTTCCTAGGAATAGATCACGGCACCACTGCCATTCGATTCTCGACTCCTGATGGCAGGGGCTTCGAGATACCCAGGAGGGAGGCAGCGAAGATATCCTCTGAGGGGATCGTCAGACTGGTGGTGGAAAATCTCGGGTCCGAGATAGGCCTAGCCGCCCTATCCTACTCCATGGGCGATGGCCTGACCAGGATCACCAGGATCGAGGATGCATCCAACAGAGGCTTACGACAGCAGGACGGGGCTGGCCTACACGTGGGAGGGGGCACTAGAGTCTTCGATGCCGTCATCTCCTCAGGCTGGCCCGCCGTCCTTCTTCCGGGCATTCACAGGGGAAGCGATGTGGATTCCAGGCTGAAAGTCTTCTCTCACGGCATGAGCCCTGAGAAGGTGGGCCTGGCCTATTTCGTTCTGAAAAAAGGCCTGGAGAACTTCATCGTATGCGATGCCAGCTCCAACACCGTAACCTTTGCGGTCCACCGCGGGAGGATCATAGGAGCCCTGGACGCCTCCATCTTTGCCCCCGGCCTTCTCCAGGGTCCTCTGGATGTGGATGCCATAAGGGCCGTAGATGCTGAAAAGATGACCGCCAATGAGGCCTTCAACTTCGGGGGCATCCTCCCCAAGCTCGGGTACGCCTCTCTGGCGCAGTGCCCCGAGGATCTGAGGTCCTTTGCCCTGGAGTCCCTGGGCCTCTTTGCAGCCATGGAGATCTCCGCCATGAAAATTATAATGAAGGATGTAGGAGATCCCTCTCCAGCTGTCTTGGTGGCCGGAGATCCCTCTGAGATGATAAGACCCAGGGTCTCTGCCCTCTTGGATGGAGAGGTTTTAGCCCTTGGCAAGCTCGATGCCGCTATTGGATGCGCCATGGTGGCTAGGGATGTCTTTTATGGGGCAGAGAGCGTCCTCGGAATCAAGGTGGATGAACGGGTCAGGGCTGTCACCAGGAAGGCTGAGAGCCGCTAATATTTCCATAATAGAGAAGAGTTTTAAAAACTAAAGCCCTTTTATCTCGTGATCTTCATATACATTCCCGTTGGCCTTTGCTACATGAATCCTTCTCATAATGTTCTTTCTAGACGCTGGGACGACCTCTTACAAGACCTTGAGGCTCAGGCTAAGTCGCCCGGAAAGGCCAAGGCGTCTGCGCTCAAGGCTCAGGTGGAAAAGCTCATGGAGGAGTCCGAGGCCGTATCTGCGCCCCCTGATGTGGTAGACCGCCTGGATGGGCTTCTCATGACCCTCACTGAGGCCGTCAGGGATGCCTGCACCAATGAGAAGTGCCCTCATTACGGAAAGAAATGCAAAATGAGATA
>CAZKWM010000009.1:0-2454 GCA_964556405.1 uncultured Methanotrichaceae archaeon
CTCCTGAGAAGATCGAAGCTTACGCCCGAGGCCTGGCCCGAGGCACTCTCACCAATCAAGAGGTCTTCGATAACGGAGGTCACGGGGCTTATGTTGCGGGAGGTCCCTGGGAGATAAAGACGATATCTGTCACAGGTCCCAGAAGAGAGGAGTTCCTCAAGGCAGAAGCTCTGCCCGGGGATGTGGCCGTGGCCCCGGGAGGCGACATGATGATTGCAGGTTGCCTTGGTTTGGTCGAGGCCTGGAAGAGAAAGGATAGCTTATGCAGATAGCATGGAGATGACATGGAGATAGGAAGAGGTGCTGAGGCTGTAATTACCCTGGAGGATGGAGTGGTCAGGAAGTGGAGGCTCCCTAAGAGCTACAGGCTTCCTGCTCTAGATGAGCACCTGAGGCATGAGAGGACGGTTAGGGAAGCCAAGATCATGTCCGAGGCTAGGAGGTGCGGCGTTCCTACCCCTATCCTTCGGGACGTATCGGGCTTTGAGATCGCCATGGAGTACGTGGATGGAAGGAAGCTCAAGGACGTCATTACCCCTGAGCTCTCTGAGAAGGTCGGGGAGATGATAGGAAGGCTTCACGGTTGCGGCATAGTCCATGGGGATTTAACCACTTCCAACATGATATTGAAGGGCGATAGGATTTATCTTATCGACTTTGGCCTCTCCTTCTACGACAGCTTCGTGGAGGCTCAGGGGGTTGATGTCCATGTTTATTTCCAGACGCTCCAGTCCACCCACGACAAACCCGAGGAGTTGATAGAGGCCTTCAGCAAGGGCTACAGGAGATCCTATCCTGGAGCGGAGGCCGTGTTCAAGCGGGTAAAAGAGATAAAGGCCAGGGGAAGATACCTCTGATCTTTTTCCCTGTCTATATCAGTAGCTTTATCTAGTAAATTGGCGTTAGTCCAAAATTAATTCCGAGGTGGTGATTCACCGTGGCAGAAGATGATGTAGTGTTCGTCGGCAGCAAACCAGTGATGAACTATGTGCTAGCGGTTGTCATGCAGTTCAACGGTGGCGCCAAGGAAGTCAGGATCATGGCTAGAGGTCGTGCCATCTCTAGGGCTGTAGATGTGGCAGAGGTATCAAGGGCCAGGTTTTTGGCGGACGTCTCAGTCAGAAATATCCAAATCTCCACCGAGGTCTTAAATACCGATCGTGGAGAGACCAACGTCTCGGCGATAGAGATCCTATTAGGGAAGTGAAATTTGCTATCTAGAGTCATAGGGGTCATATCATCCGGTCGCGGGGAGAACCTGAGGCACATCCTGGAGGCGGTCCGATCGGGGTATCTGCCTGCGGAGGTACGGCTGGTCCTAGCGGATCAGAGGGAGGCCGGGGCCTTGAAGATCGCTCGCGAATACGGCGTGGAATGCCTCTTCATAGACCCCTCGGGATTGACCCGGGAGGAGTACGACCAGAAGCTTGCCCTGACCCTGGATAAGGCAGGGGTAGATCTAGTGGTGCTGACAGGCTACATGAGGATCCTCTCTCCGGGCTTCGTCAGGAATTATAAGAACAGGGTACTGAACATTCACCCAGCCCTTTTGCCTTCCTTCAGGGGCGCCAACGCTTTCAAGCAGGCCCTGGACTATGGTGTCAAATGGACGGGCACCACCATCCACCTGGTGGACGAGGAGGTGGACCACGGGCCCATAATATACCAGGTGCCTATTCCCGTGGAGGAGGGCGATACCTACGAGGGCCTCAAGGCTAGGGTGCAGAGGGCGGAGTTCGAGGCCTATCCCAAGGCCATAAAGATGTTTATAGAAGGCAGGCCTAGGGTGGAAGGACGCAGGCTGGTGCTGGAGAAAGGGTCTCCTTAGCTTTAGAATAAATAATCCAGCCTGAGATCTATGACGAGGAGAGTAGACTAGGCATGGAAACACTCTGGGCTCCCTGGAGAATAGATTACATCCTGAGCAAGAAGCCCCAGGGATGCATCTTCTGCACCAAGCCCCGGGATGAGAAGGATTTAGAGAATTTGATCCTTTACCGGGGCAAGTACCACTTCATAATAATGAACGCTTTTCCCTACAACAATGGCCACATGATGGTGGTACCTTACCGCCACACCTCAACTTTGGAAGGATGGTCCGCCGAGGAGCGCGTCGAGATGATGGAGCTGGCGGATTTAGGAGTGGCGGTTCTGAAGAGGGCCATGAGGCCCGACGGTTTTAATCTTGGCATAAACATGGGCCAGGTGGCGGGGGCGGGGATTGCCGATCACATTCATCTGCACGTGGTGCCGAGGTGGAACGGGGATACCAACTTCATGCCCGTTCTATCCGATACCAGGGTTATTTCCGAGGCCCTGACGGCGACGTATGATAAGCTGAGGGTGGCTTTGGAGGATATGATGCTGAAGGAGCGAAGATAAACTGTCCTTGGACCAACTTTCAGGGTGTTTTTATAATGTCATCGAATAAAAATGATTGGCTTAATGCCTTAG
>CAZKWM010000009.1:2554-22597 GCA_964556405.1 uncultured Methanotrichaceae archaeon
TTAGTGGACTTGGCGATGAGGTGCAGTGAAACGAGAAGGATGATCTGCTCCTGGGGGTGGGGGAGATCTATGTTTCTCTCCCCCAGCCTCAGATGCCGTATGGGGTTACGGCAGTTGGCGTACTACGATGATCAACGAATATAACCCTTGTGGTAGGCTACCTTAGTCATCCTCGAAAGAAACCTCAACTAGGCCTTTCCTGCACATTGGGACTCGCAACACTCGAAATCGATTCCCCGAAGTCTAAGCTCATAGAAAAGTTCCTCGAAGAACACACCTGCTCCAGGCACGTGCTGGTGAGCCTGAGGCTGGATTTTACCGCCTGAATAGCCTGCACTCGTGGTCACAGCCCCGCAGCTCGGGCTCCCCTCCGCCCCCACTATACTGATGTGGCAGCCCTTAGATGCCAGCCCCTCAATCTCATCTGCGTAATGGGCTACAAGGGATCTACAAAACCGCCGAAACTCGGGAACATCAAGCTGATTTTTCGTCACCGCCCACCTATCCAATCCCGCGTAAAGGGCCTCGGGGCAGGGAAGCTGAATCACAGGTCCTTTGACCTGGTAGACTACGGGCCTTAAGCCCTTCACCCTGGTTAGTGGGTTTAAGAGGCAGTGGGCCACTACCTCTACTTCTGCCCGGACTTCCCCTTGGTCTGATCTTCCTTCTGACCCTGATCCGATAGCTCTTCCTTCCATCTCTTGAACTTGACGTACTGGTAGAACTTTATCCCATCCACATCTTCGTAGAAGATTATGTTCTCGGCCTGCTCCCCTACCTTCAGCTTGAGGGTATTGGTGGTAAATTCTCTGATGTATTCTATATCAGTGACCTGATCCAGGGGTATGGACTGGACCTTGTCCCACATGAGGCCCGGCCGTATGAAGTGGATGTTCTTCCTGGTGACTAGGAGGTACCCGAAGATTTTGTCGAGCATGCCCATCCTGACCATGGCCATCATCTGCTCCGAGGCGTACCTCTGGACTATGGCCGGGATTATGAGCATGGGCTCATCGCCCTCGGCCTCCAGCTTCTTGGCCGTTCTTTTAAGTTTTCCTGGGATTTCTTCCATGGGTCTCCAGCTACTATCTTTTGAGCTGCGGTCTTATGTCACTATCTTATCCAGGGCATCGTTCTCCATGGCGATCCTTACCTCCCTGGCCAGCCTCCTGCCTGTGGACATGTTGGTCCTCCAGAGGGCATTGCCGTAGGGGTGGCCCACAGCCATGTGGACGTTGGTTCCTCCGCCGATGCGCGGGGCGACGTCATAGATGTAGAAGTTGAGGTCCTTGTCCACGCAGGTCTGGAGGCAGAAGGGACCTATAATTCCCGGATTGTAGTACTCCTTGGTGGTGGCTACGTACTTCTCAGCTAGCTCAAAGGCCTTCTCCAAGAGAGATTCCCTCAGGGTCGCTGAATTGTGGCCGCAGACGGTGTACTCGGGGTTGATCTGGAACTCATTCAAGGTGAGCTGCTGGGGAGCAGGAAGCCTGACGTGGCCATCCAGGCTGGTCTCAAACCTCCAGTCGATGCCTAGAAGCTCTGTCTTACCGGTTATGGGCGAGTAGAAGAAGTCCAGGTTGAAGACAGGTCCTATAATATAGCGCTCGATTCTTGCTAGCTCCAGGCCGTCTTGATCGATCACTCCCTGCTTGAGGAGGGTATCGGCCTTCTTCATGTACTCATCATAAGAGGCTGCGGTGAAGAATCCCCTCTCTAGGGTCTTCACTGCGTGGGGCAGCTTGACCATCACTAGCTCATTGATCTCTTCTGGTTCCATCTGCCCGGGGTAGGGAAGGTTGGCCTTCTCCAGGAGCCAGTAGTAATCTCTCTTATCGCCCCTCTCCTCTGACCGCAGCAGGTTTCTGGACCCCAGGAGCGGTAACATGAACTGATCCTCGACTGCATCTATGCCACAGTAGGAGGTGAATGACCTGTTGGGCACGAAGAGGACGTTTTTGGTCCTCAGAGCATCCTGGTTCTCCTGCTTCAGTATGTGGGAGAACTTCTTTAGAAGCATGACCTCGTCAATCATGCCCGATACTATCTTATCATTGACCCGGCTGGCCCTGAAGTATTTGACGTAGGGCTTCTCTCGTCCCTCCTGGCACACCGCCAGAGTCCTGAAGTTCTCCTCGACTGCCCCGTCGGCCGTATCCAGGGCCGAGTGGGAGGCGACCATCCCTATTCGGAGGTCGTCCTGGTTGTAGCCCTCCAGGACCCCCAGGATCTCTTTGCGATCTATCAAGTCAGAGCACCCCAAAATAATTGCATGGTTGCATCGCTATTTCCATCCTAGCTTATCAAGATGACTACGACATTCCTTGGCGTTGTAGTGGCGTTACTTGCTTTATTCAGCATCATATGGCCTTGCCGTGACATCGCTATGTTATACTATGCCTACGATGGCATTGCTGTATCGTTACTAAGGCGAGCTTGTGGCCGCGTAGAGCTCGCCCTTCCCGTTTTCCACCAGGTCTCCTACATACTTCTGATACTGGACGCCTTCCAGGGTTACCACCTCTGCCTTCTGATAGCTGGGAAGCATGGTGGTCTTTCCCCGCACCGTTATGGAGCCTTTGGTCATCTCCGCTCCAGGGAGGTAGGTATCGCCTCCAATAAAGATTGTGCCTCCCTGGTTCACAGCCCCCGGAAAGTCCCCCGTATCTCCTTTAACCCTTATGGTTCCTGCGCACATGTGCTCCCCTAGGTAGTCCCCGGCACTGCCCCTAATCTCTATCTCTCCTCCGCGCATGCCGCACTTCTCGCCCCTGTAGCCAGATCCGACGTGGCTTCCGGCGTTTTCTTCCACTACAATCTTTCCGCCGGTCATCTCGCGTCCTAGCCAGTCGTCTGCGTTGCCCCTGATAGTCATAAGGCCTCCTTTCATGCCGTTTCCTGCACGCATGCCTACATTGCCCCGGACCTCCAGGGTGCCGGCGATCATGCCCTCTCCTATCCTCTTGACCTTGGAGAAATCTCCATCCATGACGACCGTCGTCTCCTCTGGGATTGCAAGGGGCTCGTCCCCCTCGACCTTGAAGAGGTCTGCCAGCTTCATCTTCCGGTTACCCATGAAGACCTCCTGGGTGCGGATCCGCCCCAATGTCAGGCACGCGAAGCGGCTGGGGGATATGGCCTCGGCCTCCACTGAGACCTCGAAGGCCCGCAGAGGCTGCAAGGTTATGGTTCTCATGGTGCCACCTCCTCCACGGGAAGCGCTCCTGCCTTTATGACCACCGGGTTTGGAATGTAGGCGTCCTGGACCATGTAGTTGGAGAGCTTTATGCTGTAATAGCGATCGAACTTCTCTTTGAGGTCCTCCATCATCCTCTCCTCGTCCTCCTTGGGCACAGAGGCATCCACCCAGAAGGTCCTTCCCTCGGGTGTCGCCGTAATCTCTCCATCCCTGGATACCAGAACTCCTCCCTTGATCGTATATTTGGCCGTAGCCAGAGACTTCTTCACCAGATCATGCTGGATGCTTGGATCCATCTCATCGGGCTTGAGATCGTAAACTGTCACATCGGCATCTGCACCCACTCCCAGGTGGCCCTTATCCTCCAAGCCCAAAATCCTGGCAGGGGCGGCGCGGGTCATAATGGCGATGTCGCACCAGTCCATCTCCTTCTCAATTCCCGGCAGGGTCGTCCTCTTGGAGGCCAGCTCGTGGATATTGGACAGCTCCTCCTGCCTCTTTACCTTGGACATGAGGAGGGATACCACCTCTGGGTAGTTGACGAAGGAAGAGCCGTTGGGGTGATCAGTCGTTAAAATAACCTTCCATGGGTCCTTGGTCAGAAGAGCCAGCTCCAGGCCTATGGCCCACTGGATGGCATTGACTGGGTTCTTTCTGAGGTAGACTAGGGGAACCACCCCGCTGGACTCCTCCAGCTCTATGTCGTGGTTAGACCACTTGGCGTGAAGAAGGTGGGCGTTGCCGTACTCCAGGGGAGCATCTGCGGTCATGGTGGTGGCGCTGCCGAAGAGGATCTGGCCTATGTCCATGGTGCAGAAGTGATTTTTATTGAAGTAATCGGCGATGGCCGGGGCCTCGGACTTGAAGTCCTTCCAGCTCGTGCCCCCGTAGGCCGAGAACTGCATGTGGGCCACGTGGACGACCTGCCTCATGCGGCTCGGCTTTATATCTTTGAAGAGATCCAGGGATTCAATAGCTGTAGTGTAGTTTCCGGGCTTGCCCAGGTTGTTGAAGTGGACATGGATGGAGTGTGGGAGCCTCAAACTCTCGTTCACCTGGGCCAAGGATTTCATGATCTCGGCAGGAGTTACGCCGAAGTTGGGCACCGGATCGTAGATGCCCTTGACGTTGGCCCCAAAGCCCCAGGCCTCTCCGCCGCCGGGGTTGACTATCTTTACGCCGTAGCCTTTGCTGGCTCTGAGGCCCCAGGACACGTAGGCTGCGAGCTTCCCCAGGTCCTTCTCGCGGACGCATTCCATGACCTCCCAGTTGCTACCAAAGAGGGTGAGTGCGCCCTTGTCAATGATGGGGATCTCCTCCAGTTCCTCGTGGGTGTGGCGTGACTCCAGTATGGGCGTCGCCGCCTCGAAGGCCGTGGTGTACCCCAGACGGGCGTACCTGTATCCAATGGCGTAGCAGTTAGGGACGGTGTAGCCCGTAGAGGGCCTGCAGACCGCCGTCGCCGGCTCCAGGCCTAGGCGGGCATCATCGGGCATCATGATCCTTCCGGTGTTCACTTTGGCCCCGGCTATGTGAGAATGGGCATCCACGCCCCCTGCCATCACCAGGAGGTTGTGGGCATCTATCTCCTCTCCTTTGGCATCCTCTACAATCCTTCCTCTGTCGATGCACAGGTCCATCTCCTCTCCGAAGATGCCGTTGGCTGGATCGTAGACGATACCACCTCTGATGATCACGCTGAAGCCTCCTTGGGTGCATTTGCTTCAGCTTCAGTTCCTCTGAGCTTCTTTACGCTCTCTATGATCCCACTCAAGATCTCCTCGTCACTAGGGTAAGGTGAGTTTACAAGCTTCTTCATCCTCAGGGCCAAACCATCCATCCTGTAGGCCGTCCCCTCGCACTCTACGCCTGCTATGGCACTGGGTATGACCACCTCGGCCAGGAGGGTGGTGGGGTTCTCGTAGGGATCTATCTGAATGACAGGCACTTTGGCCAGGTTCTCCATGATTCCTCTGGGGAAGTTGGAGGCAGGGTCCGAGGCTATGACCATGACAGCATCCGTGTCCCCCCTGGAGAGGACGTCACAGGCAGCAGTCTCTCCGGGATTGAAGTAGGCGGTGCCCCTGGAGAAGTCAATGGACATGGGAAAGCCCGTTTCCCAGGCAGCCACCTGGCCGATGCCCGCCACGTTATAGTGGCCCCTCATGGGCATGACCACGAACTTGGTGTGGGCATTGAGTTCGGCGATCAGGGCCAGGGCATTACCGACATTCTTGGCCCTACCCCGGCTGTGGGTGATGCCAAGACCGAAGAAGAACGCGCCGAACTTGGCTGCCTTCATCATGTCAGCGACCTCGAAGAGCTCCGCCCTTGGCACGCCCCCAACCTTCTCAGGGACGAATTCTCCTTTGCCCGCCACAAACATCCTCAAGGCGGACAAGACTTCGAAATCGGAGCCTGGAGTGATCATGATGAACTTATCGGCGTTCTTGGCGGTGCGGGTCTGTCGCACGTCCACCACCAGGACCTTCCTTCCCTTTCTGCCTTCAGGAGTGAAGAAGCCGCAGACGTTGGTTGAATATCTGAGTCCGTGCTTGGGGTGGGCTTCAGCGGGGTTGCAGCCCCAAAAGACTATGAGGTCTGCCCTGTTCTTTATCTGGCCCAGGGTTGCACCCGACAGTCCCCTTTCTTCTATGCCCAGGATGGAAGGGCCGTGGCAGACGGTGGCAGTGGAATCCAGTATTCCCCCCACCATCTCAGTCAGGAGGACACCCTTCTTCTGGGCCTCGCAGACGGTAGAGGCCCAGCCGTAAAGCAGAGGGCGCTTGGCATTTACGAGGATATGGGCTGCCCTATCGTAGGCCTCTTGATAAGAAACCTCCTCCCGCTTTCCGTTCTTTCTTATCATGGGCGTTCTTATCCTCTCATGGCCCATGAGCTTGCTAGCACCCAGCCTGCAGGCGTGCCTGACGTTCTTGACATTGTCACCCTCGATTTCCACTACTAAATCGTCGCAGAGGCAGCCGCAGAAGGAGCACAGGACATCTTCCTCGGTCCTGGTCTTCATCTCCTGACCGTTCAAGTCTTGGCCCCCCCGAGGTTTGTGAACATGCTCCTAATATCCATCACGGGCTCATCGGTGGTCTCTAGCTCCACCTCTATTCCTTTGAACTGGGGCGTTCCGCATCCTCCGGTGTCTGATCCCACCAGGGAGTTGGCCCAGGGTCCCATGGCCATGAAGATCATGCCGGGCGGCAGGCCTTTATCGATCCTGGGGACCATGACCACCCGGCCGTAAGCGCTTTTAATCAAGACATTCATACCACCCGAGAGATTCAGGGACTTGAAGTCCTCCTCTGAGAGAAAGCAAAGGGAGGCAGCCTTGGTGAAGTCGTCGCACATCTTGGACTCGCACCAGGCCCCCTGAGCCAGGGTTCTTCCTGAGATCATGATCGCCTTCAAAAGAAAACACCAGGGGAGATTGGGTTTTCTGGCCCTAAAAATTGTGCGGTCAGGTCAACCATACTTTAATATATCTCCTCCCGATTGGTAGATAATCCACCGTTGGAGTTGGGTAGTTATGGCCGGGAGAGCTTGGAAGTTTGGAGACGACGTGGATACGGATGCCATCATCCCTGGAAGGTTTCTGGTTATAAACGATCCTTTGGAGCTGGCAGCTCACCTCTTCGAGGGAGTGCGGCCTGGCATGGCCTCAAAGGTCATGGCCGGGGATATAGTGGTTGGAGGACGCAACTTCGGGTGCGGCTCTTCCAGGGAGCACGCTCCCCTGGCCCTCGTAGGCGCCGGAATTTCCGCAGTGGTTGCCAAATCCTTTGCCAGGATTTTCTTCAGAAACGCCATCAACGTTGGCCTTCCCCTCTTCATCTGTGCCGATGCCGATAATATCAAGGACTGCGACGCCCCGGAGATAGATATGGTCCAGGGAGTTATCCATAACCTAACTAGTGGTGAGTCCTATAAGACGACGCCTCTTCCGGAATTCCTGAGGGAGATCGTGGAGGCGGGCGGATTGGTGGAGTATACCAGAAGGCAGGTTTCCAGGAGGTTTGTGGCTTGAACTACAAGGTACCGGTCATCCCGGGCGACGGCATAGGTCCAGAGATCATAGCTGAGGGCAAAAAGGTCCTCGAGGCTGCCGCTGATAAGCACGGCTTCTCCCTGGATTGGATCGAATATCCATTAGGGGCAGAGCATTATCTCAAGACCGGTGAGCTGGTCAGTGAGGAGACTCTAAAGAGCCTGGGCAAGTACAAGGCCATCTACCTTGGAGCCATAGGAGACCCCAGAGTTAAGCCCGGTATCCTGGAGAAGGGCGTTCTTCTGTCTATGAGGTTCTACTTCGACCAGTACGTGAACTTGAGGCCGGTAAAGCTCCTAGAGGGCATATGGACACCCTTGAAGGACAAGGGGCCCAAGGACATCGATTTTGTGGTGGTCAGGGAGAACACCGAGGACCTGTACATAGGCCTAGGCGGCAGGGCAAAGTCAGGTAAGAGCCACGCCGACTTCGAGGTCATAAGAACTCTCTACAATATCAAGTTCGGCCTGGATGTGGAGACGGATTCCGCGGAGATCGGCTATCAGATAGGCGAGGTCAGTCGCGAGGGCTCTTCAAGAGTCATAAAATATGCCTTCGACCTGGCCATGAAGAGGAGGAAGCAGCTGGCAAGCGTGGACAAGGCTAACGTTCTCTCCGACATCTACGGCTTCTGGAGAGAGGTCTTCCTCGACGTTGCCAAATCTTATCCCGAGGTCAAGTACGACTTCAACTTCGTGGACGCCATCACCATGTGGTTTGTCAAGAACCCCGAGTGGTTTGATGTGGTGGTCGCCCCCAACATGTTCGGAGACATCATCACCGATCTGGGCGCCATGATCCAGGGCGGCCTGGGCCTTGCCCCCGGTGCCAACCTCAACCCTGAGGGAACGAGCATGTTCGAGCCCATCCACGGCTCGGCTCCCAAGTACAGGGGAATGAACAAGGTCAATCCCATTGCCACCATCTGGGCCGGAGCCATGCTTCTCGAGCATCTGGGCCAGCCAGAGGCGGCAAAGGACGTGATAACAGCCATAGAAAGAAACCTTCGCGAGGGCATGATAAAGACCTATGATCTCGGAGGTAAATCTACCACATCCCAGGTGGGAGGCGAGATCGCCAGGCTCGTGAGGTCCTCTTGAGGACCTCCGAGGGAAAAACCTTTATGTGGGCTCGCTTTATCTCTCCCATAGTGCAGTGCAACAGGCTTGGTGCATGGTTAGATGCGTCCATGGGGGCTCGTAGCTCAGTTAGGCAGAGCGTCTGGCTTTTACGCTTTTACGTGAAGATACCAGGTGGTCGAGGGTTCAAATCCCCCCGAGCCCGTTTGCAGCTCCCTTAAGCCTTGTGTGGCTGCTCATTTCTCTTTGAGGTGGTTGTGAGTGACGAAGTTCGCTGTAATGGATCACGATTCAGTTCCTAAACACACCCTGCTTTCCCCTGAGGAGAGTGAGGTGGTCCTCAGAACCTACGGAATAGAGTCTTCCCAGCTCCCCAAAATCCATGTTACCGACCCGGCGGCCAAGGAGATCGGGGCAAAGGTGGGAGACGTTATAAAGATCATAAGGCGCAGCCCGACCGCCAAGCAATCGGTCTTTTACAGGCTCGTGATCGATTAGATAGGTGATCTTTTGATCGACAGGAACATTCTATTTAAATCCTATTTTACCCAGGACAAGCTGGTCCACCACCACATAAACTCCTTCAACGAGTTCATAGACCGGGGACTCCAGAAGGTCATAGATGAGGTGGGGATCATAGAGACCAACATCGAGAATACTTACGTCAGGTTGGGAAAGATCAGGACAGAGAGGCCCATGGTCCGGGAGGCCGATGGGTCCATAGAAAAGCTCTTCCCCAACGATGCCCGCCTAAGAAACCTGACCTACGCCTCCCCCATAAAGCTGGAGATGACCATAGTGGAGGGTGAGAACGAGAAGGACCCGGTGGAGGCTGAGATTGGCGCCCTGCCCATCATGCTCCTGTCCAAGGTCTGCAACCTCTACGGCCTCTCCGACGGCGAGATGATCGTATACGGCGAAGATCCCCTGGACCCCGGAGGGTACTTCGTGGTCAATGGCTCCGAGAGGGTTATCATGACCCTGGAGGACCTTGCCCCCAATAAAATTTTGGTTGAATACAACCAGCGCTACGACGAGTTCATAGAGGTGGCCAAGGTCTTCTCGCAGAGGCAGGGGTACAGGTCCCTTGTTATCGTTGAGCGTGGCAGAAGATCCCTCTTGGAAGTCTCCTTCCCCTCCGTCTCAGGCAGGCTCAACTTCGTCATGCTCCTGCGTGCCCTTGGTATGGAGACGGATATGGAGATAGTCAAGGCCGTCTCCGATAATCCTGAGATCATCAAATTCATGCTGGAGAACTTGGAGGAGGCTGAGGTTGCCACTACCGAGGAGGCCCTGGAAAAGATCGGCTCTCGCGTTGCTGCTGGCCAGGCCAAGGAGTACCAAAAGAAGAGGGCGGCCTATGTACTGGACAGGTACCTCTTGCCCCACATTGGCGTTGCTGAGTCCGACAGGTATCCCAAGGCCCTCTTCCTGGCCAGGATGGCCGAGGCCTGCTTCGAGCTGGCTTTGGGCCACAGAGGCGAGGACGATAAGGACCACTACTCCAACAAGAGGCTCAAGCTTTCAGGCGATCTGATGGAGGATCTCTTCAGGGTGGCTTTCAACAGGCTTACTAGAGATATCAAGTACCAGCTGGAAAGGGCGTCCATGAGGAACAGGGAGCTCAACGTCGTGACCACCGTCAGGGCTGACGTCCTCACCGAGAGGATGATTCATCCCCTGGCCACGGGCAACTGGGTCGGTGGCAGGACGGGCGTTTCTCAGCTACTCGACCGCACTGATTACATGGCAACCCTCTCTCATCTTAGAAGGGTTATATCTCCTCTATCCAGGTCCCAGCCCCACTTCGAGGCCAGGGATCTGCACGCCACTCAGTGGGGCCGCATATGCCCAAGCGAGACTCCCGAGGGGCCCAACTGCGGTCTCGTCAAGAACTTCGCCCAGGCAGTGGAGCTGTCCAAGGGCGTGGAGATTTACGATGACGTTAAGAAGATGCTTTACGACCTGGGCGTGTCCCCTGTAGGTGGTAACTTTGGCGGAAGCTAAGATATTCATCAACGGCGAGATAGTGGGGTTCCACCCCGAGCCCTTAAAGCTCATCTCAGACCTAAGGAAGCTTCGGCGCTCGGGCCAGATAAGCAACCAGATCAACGTGACCTATTTTGACAGGACCAACGAGGTAGTCATCAATACCGACTCCGGCAGGGCCAGGAGGCCTGTGATACTGGTGGAGGATGGCAAGGCCAAGGTAACTGAGGAGCACACAACCAAGCTGTCCAGAGGAGAGATCACCTTTGATGACATGGTGAAGATGGGCCTGGTGGAGTACCTGGATGCTGAGGAGGAGGAGAACAGCCTCATCGCCATCTGGGAAAGCGATATAACCCCTGATCATACCCACCTGGAGCTTGACCCGTCCCTGATTCTGGGCATCGCTGCAGGCCTGGTTCCTTACCCCGAGCACAACGCCAGCCCCAGGAACACCATGGGCGCGGGCATGATCAAGCAGTGTCTGGGCATGTCCATGTCCAACATGAGGCTTAGGCCCGACACCCGTGGCCACTACCTGAACTATCCCCAGAGGGGCATGGTCCGGACCAAGACCTCTAATGCCATAGGCTTTGACGATAGGCCGGCGGGCCAGAACTTCGTGGTGGCGGTACTGGCTTACGAGGGGTACAACATTGAGGATGCCCTGGTCGTAAGTAAGGGCTCCATAGAGCGTGGGCTGGCCAGGAGCCACTTCTTCAGGGTCTCCGAGGCCGAGGAGAGGAAGTACCCCGGTGGCCAGGAAGATAAGTTCGAGATACCTGACGTGGATGTCCGCGGAGCAACTGGCGCTGAATCATACTCTCAGCTCGACTCGGATGGCCTCGTCAATCCCAACTCAGACGTGGCACCAACGGATGTACTCATAGGCAAGACCAGCCCCCCGAGGTTCCTGGAGGAGCCCTCTGAGTTTGGCATATCTCCCCAGGGCAGGCGCGAGACCTCGGTCAGAATGAGGTCCAACGAGATGGGAACCGTTGATCTAGTTATACTGACCGAGTCCCAGAATGGCAACCGCCTGGTCAAGGTGAAGACCAGGGACCAGAGGGTGCCTGAGCTCGGTGATAAGTTCGCCTCCAGGCACGGCCAGAAGGGCGTGGTGGGCCTCATCGTCCCCCAGGAAGATATGCCCTTTACAGAGAGCGGTTTAGTTCCTGACCTTCTCCTGAACCCCCATGCCATTCCTTCCAGGATGACCGTGGGCCACGTGCTGGAGATGATCGGTGGCAAGGTCGGCTCCCTGGAGGGAAGGTTCGTGGATGCCACGGCCTTCCTGGGAGAGAACGAGACAGATCTTCGGTCTGCCCTAGCCAAGTTCGGCTTTGCCCACACCGGCAGGGAGATTCTATACAATGGCGCCACTGGCGAGCAGATCATGGCCGACGTCTTCGTGGGTGTCATTCTCTACCAGAAGCTCTACCACATGGTCACCGGAAAGATGCACGCCAGATCCAGAGGCCCTGTCCAGGTCTTAACCAGGCAGCCCACTGAAGGCCGTGCCAGGGAAGGCGGTCTCAGGTTCGGTGAGATGGAGAGAGATGTCCTGATAGCCCATGGAGCCGCCCTCGCATTGAAGGAACGTCTGGTCGATGAGTCGGACAAGGTCACTGAGCTTGTCTGCAGCCACTGCGGCATGATCGCCATACATGATAAGAGGAGAAACGCCGACTTCTGTCCCGTCTGCGGCGCCGACACCGAGATCTACCCGGTGGAGATGAGCTATGCATTCAAGCTCCTGCTGGATGAGATAAAGTCCCTGGGAGTAGCTCCGCGCCTCATGCTGGAGGACGCTGTCTAAGGGGTAAGCATGACTGTACCAAAGAGAATTGGAAAGATAAAGTTCGGGCTCATCTCCCCCCAGGAGTTCAGGAAGATGAGCGTGGTAAAGATCATCACGGCCGACACCTACGACGATGACGGATTCCCCATTGAGATGGGGCTCATGGACCCAAGGCTCGGAGTCATAGATCCAGGCCTCCGGTGCAGATCCTGCGGAGGTCGGCCTGGAGAGTGCCCCGGTCATTTCGGACACATTGACCTCATCGCCCCCGTCATCCACGTGGGCTTCGCCAAGATCATAAGAAAGACCTTGAGGGGCGTTTGCAGGGAGTGCTCAAGGCTCATGCTCCTGGATAAAGAGAAGGAGTTGTACCTCCAGCAGATAAGGACCCTGGAGCGCCTGGGCCAGCTCTCGGATGATATCCTCAACAAGGTCTTCGCTGAGGCCAGGAAGCACAAGATCTGCCCCTACTGCGGGGCTCCTCAGCAGGAGATCAAATTCGAGCGTCCCCTCTCCTACATAGAAGAGGGCCATAAGCTCACCCCCTCCGATATCCGCGACAGGTTCGAGAAGATCCCAGACGATGACATCATAATAATGGGCATGAACCCGGCCACGGCCAGGCCCGAGTGGATGATTCTCACAGTGCTGCCGGTGCCCCCTGTGACCATGAGGCCTTCCATCACCCTGGAGAGCGGCCAGAGATCCGAGGATGACCTGACCCACAAGCTGGTGGATATCATAAGGATCAACCAGCGGTTCCAGGAGAACAGGGAGGCAGGAGCGCCCCAGCTCATCATAGAGGATCTCTGGGAGCTTCTTCAGTATCACGTCACCACCTTCCTGGATAATACGGTCTCAGGCGTTCCTCCGGCCCGCCATAGAAGCGGCAGACCTTTGAAGACCCTCTCCCAGAGGCTGAAAGGCAAGGAAGGGAGATTCAGAGGGTCTCTATCCGGTAAGAGAGTCAACTTCAGCGCCAGGACGGTCATATCCCCTGACCCAAACCTCAGCATCAACGAAGTTGGTGTGCCCATGGATGTGGCCATGGAGCTCTCTGTCCCCATAGTCATCAACGCCAGGAACAAGGAGGCAATCAAGGTCTTTGTCAGAAGAGGTCCAGACAGGCATCCTGGGGTCAACTACGTCACCAGGGCAGATCAGAGGAGGATCAAAATAACCTCCAAGAACAGCGAGGAGATCGCCGAGCAGATCGATGCCGGCTGGAAGATAGACCGCCAGCTGACGGACGGAGATATAGTTCTCTTCAACCGTCAGCCATCCCTGCACAGGATGTCCATCATGTCCCACAGGGTCAAGGTCATGCCATACAAGACCTTCAGGCTGAATCCTGCCGTCTGCCCGCCCTACAACGCCGACTTCGACGGGGATGAGATGAACTTACACGTTCCCCAGACAGAGGAGGCCCGGGCTGAAGCTGAGATACTCATGAGGGTTCAGGAGAACATTCTGTCCCCGAGATTCGGCGGCCCCATCATCGGTGGAATCCACGACTACGTCACTGGAAGCTTCCTCCTCACACACGGCTACAAGCCCATAGATCGCGAGGGTGTCATGGAGCTCCTCAAGAAATTTCCGCCAAATGAGCTGCCCGAGCCCAAGGGCTACCTGGAGAACGGAGAGCCCTACTGGATAGGAAAACAGGTTTTCAGCACAGTCCTTCCCAAGGGCTTGAATTTGACCTTCAAGGCCGATTTCTGTTTGAACTGCGAGAGCTGCAAGCACGAGGAGTGCGAGAACGACGCCTTCGTTATCATCAGGGACGGCCAGCTTCTGAAAGGCACCATCGATGCCGAGGCCATTGGAGCCTTCAAGGGCAAGATCACTGATAGGGTTATAAAGGAGTACAGCCCCTCGATGGCGAGCGAGTTCCTGGACAGGATGACCCTGCTCGCCCTTCGTGGCATCATGTACGCCGGATTCAGCTTCGGCATAGATGACGAGGACATCCCCCGGGATGCCGCAGACCAGATCGACGAGACCACCAGTACCGCCAAGGAGAACGTCCGGAGGCTTATCGAGGCCTATAAGGCCGGAGAGCTAGAGTCTCTGCCTGGTAGAACTCTAGATGAGACCCTGGAGATGAGGATAATGCAGACCCTGGGAAAGGCCAGAGATACCGCAGGTCAGATCGCAGGTCGCTACCTAGGGTTGGACAACGCCGGCGTGGTCATGGCTGTATCCGGAGCCAGGGGCTCCATGCTGAACCTGACCCAGATGGCTGCCTGCGTGGGCCAGCAATCGGTGCGTGGCGAGCGCATACGCAGGGGTTATGCAGGCAGGACTCTGCCTCACTTCAGCCGAGGGGACATGGGGGCTGAAGCCCACGGCTTCGTCGAGTCCAGCTACAAGGACGGTCTGTCCCCCACTGAATTCTTCTTCCACGCCATCGGTGGGAGAGAGGGCCTGGTGGACACGGCCATTAGGACCTCCCAGAGCGGTTACTTGCAGCGTAGGTTGGTCAATGCCCTCCAAGACCTGGAGGTCAAGTACGACGGGACCGTCCAGGAGACCAGGGGCATGATAGTGCAGTTCAAGTACGGAGAGGATGGCGTGGACGCTTCGAGGCGCGACTATGCCAGCCCCGATAATGTTAAACGTATTATTCAAAAGGTTTTGAACCAGGGGGCAAAATCTTGAAGCTCTCCACTGAAGAGGTCATAGGGCGGGTCTCCACCCTAAGCATCCCCCAGGCTCTTAAGGATGCCCTCATCGCCGGCCTTACGGGGCAGGAGATGACCGAGGAGCAGTTCCAGGAGATCATGGATCAGGTGGTCTCTGACTACGACCACTCTAGGGTCGAGCCCTGTGAGGCGGTGGGCGTCGTCGCTGCCCAGTCCATAGGAGAGCCTGGCACTCAGATGACCATGAGGACCTTCCACTATGCCGGTGTGGCCGAGATCAACGTTACCCTCGGCCTGCCGCGTCTCATAGAGATCGTGGATGCCAGAAAAATACCGAGCACTCCTACCATGACCGTCCGCCTGGCTGAGGGCTATGCCCACGACAGGGACCTGGCCAGGGAGGTGGCTTGGGCCATAGAGTCCACATCCCTTCTTCACATGGGGTCCTTGGCTACAGACCTGGCCGAGATGAACGTCATCGTTGATCTTAACTCCGATGCTCTGACGCAGAGGAAGATCACTGCCGAGGAGGTCGCAGAGAGGCTTAGGGAGGAGACGGGGCTCTCTGTGGATCAGAGGGGCAACACCCTGGTGATGGCCCCCGAGGAGCCGTCCTACAGAGAGCTTCTACAGCTTGTGGAGAAGATCAAGAAGATCTCCCTCAAGGGCATAGAGGGGATCAAGAGGGTGGTCATAAGAAAGGAAGGTGACGAGTACATCCTCTACACCGAGGGATCTTCTCTTAGAAAGGTAATGCAATTCGACGGGGTAGACCCGACTAGAACTAAGACGAACAACATAAACGAGATTGGCGAAGTGTTAGGCATTGAGGCAGCCAGAAACGCCATCATCAACGAGGCTACCGATACCCTGCGCGAGCAGGGCCTGACCGTGGACGTAAGACACATCATGCTCGTTGCCGATATCATGACCGTGGACGGGGAGGTCAAGCAGATAGGGAGGCACGGCGTATCAGGTGAAAAGGCATCGGTTCTGGCCAGAGCTGCCTTCGAGGTCACCGTAAACCACATCCTGGATGCGGCGGTGCGCGGGGACGTGGACGACCTCAAGGGAGTCACAGAGAACGTCATAGTGGGACAGCCTATACAGCTTGGCACTGGAGACGTGAAGCTGATCGCCAAGAGATGAGGTATACAAATGGTAGATGTTGACAGAGCTCTTCGGAGCTCCATTCGAACTGGAAATGTGGTGCTGGGGTCGAACAAGGCAGTAGAGGCCGGTCTTTCCGGAAAGGCCAAGATCATAGTCTTCTCTGCAGACTGCCCTGAGGACGTTAGATCTCAGCTGGCATCCATGGATGTGCCGGCTTACAGCTATCCTGGAATGGGCAAGGACCTCGGATCTGCCTGTGGAAAACCCTTCTCCATAGCCACCCTGGCCATCATTGAGCCCGGAGACTCGGAGATCTTGGCGCTGCTGCGGGAGATCCGAGGTGGCGGTAATGAGTGAGTTCAAGCTCACCACCGAAGGAATTAGGTATATAGCTCTGTTTGAGAGCCTGACCGGCGGCATGGCCAGAGACTGCGTGGTGGACGAGGACAACGACCGGATAATATTCGTCATAAAGAAAGGGGATATGGGCGCGGCCATAGGCCGGAAGGGCTCCAATATCAACCGGGTCAAGAAGTCCACTGGAAAGCAGATAGAGATAGTGGAGTACAGCGATAACGTCAATGAGTTCCTCGAAAACCTCTTTCAGCCAGCCTCCATAAAGAACGTAGTTGTGGTCAATAAGAATAATAAGCGATTGGCTTATGTAGAGGTTGCGAATAAGGATAAGGGCATTGCCATCGGCCGCGACGGCAGAAACATATTAAAAGCCAAGATGCTGGCACAGAGGCATCACGACGTGGATGACATCATCATCCAATAGGCCGAGGCTCAAATCACAGTTACTTTAGTTTAGGGTGAATCTAATGGGAAAGGGCATTTACGCAGCGAGAAAACTGGAGCGTGATAGGAAGAACCTGAGGTGGAGCGATCCTCATTTCATCAGACGCGCATCCGGGAGCAGGGTCAAGGCAGACCCTCTGGGCGGTGCGCCCATGGGCAGGGGAATCGTTCTGGAGAAGGTCGGAATCGAGTGCAAACAGCCCAACTCTGCCATAAGAAAGGCAGTCAGGGTACAGCTCATCAAGAACGGGCGTCAGGTCACAGCCTTCTGCCCGGGTGACGGTGCCATAGGGTTCATAGATGAGCATGATGAGGTCACCATAGACCGCATCGGCGGGCGCATGGGCAGGTCCATGGGAGACATCCCTGGAGTCAGGTTCAAGGTTATCGCTGTCAACAACGTGTCCCTGATAGAGATGGTACGGGGAAGAAAGGAGAAGCCCGTAAGGTGATTTCAGATGAAGGTCTTCGGCAAGTGGGATACAGCTGAGGTTGAGGTCACAGACCCAAGCGTCAGGGGCTATGTGAACATCGCCCGCCAGGGAGTCACTTATTCTGGTGGCAGGCACGCCAAGCAGCAGTTCAAAAAGTCCGATCAGCACATAGTAGAGCGCCTCATCAACAAGATGATGAGAAAGGAGAAGAACTCCGGGAAGAAGCTCCTGGCATACAGGATCGTGGAGAATGCTCTGGGCATCGTTGCTCAGAGGACCAAGGAGAACCCCGTAGCAGTTCTCACCAGGGCCATAGCCAATTCAGGCCCGAGAGAAGAGGTAGTCAGGCTCAAGTACGGAGGCATAACCGTGCCCAAGGCAGTCGATACATCGCCCCAGAGAAGGGTTGATGTGGCCCTCATGTTCCTCTCCAAGGGTGCCTGGCAGAACTCCTTCAAGAACAAGAAGTCTGCTGAGGGCGCTTTAGCTGACGAGATCATTTCAGCGGCCAACTACGACGTCAAGTCCTTTGCTATTAATAAGAAGGACGGCGTGGAGCGCGTGGCCAAGGCTGCCAGGTAAATTTCTACCTGGTCTGCCCTGTATTTTATTAGTCCTCTTAGTTCCCTGAGCTGACTTGGCTATAGCTATTATCCAATGTAGTTGTTGTTCGATATGGGCTTTATCCGCAGAGGTAAATCAGCGGATCCAAACGGTATTTTATAGAAAGTATCCCTTGAAAAACCAAGGGAATCTACTTGAATCTTTTAATGAAAGACCTATCTATCCAGCTCTTGAGGGAGTATATCAGATGGGATGGCATGTCCATGCAGACCTTGCCGTAGACGCCCACGGCGCAATCACAGCCCGTGGATATCAAAGCCACCTGGCTGTCCGTAGATGCCCTCACTGAATACTTCTCCAGGGCCGAACCCTCGGCGAGCTTGTGCAGGTTTCTGGCCGTGTGAGCTGCATGTCTCTCTGCCTCCATGGCGGTCTTGGTAGAGAGCTTTCCATCGATCTCTATCCACGCTGCATCTCCTATGGCAAAGACTCCCGGAAGGGCTCTGAGGTACTGATCGGCTGTGATCCATCCCTTGGTCTTGGGAAGCTTCAGGTCTTCTATGAATTTGGAGGGCTTGATCCCTGCCGCCCATATGGCCATGTCGCAGTCCAGGGTGGAGCCGTCGCTGAAGAGGATGCTATCCGCACTGATCTCCTGGACCCTGGTGGAGGTGAGGATGTTCACGCCCTTTCTGGAGAGGGCATTTTCCACAAGCTTGGAGGTGCTCTCAGAAAACTGAGGCAGGACCCTGTTTGCCATCTCTACTATGTAGATGCTGGACTCGACGCTCTCCGCTAGGACGCAGGCGGTCTCTATCCCAGTCAGCCCTGAGCCTATGATCATGATCCTTTCGGGATTCATCTCCTCCAGGAACTTCTTGGCTCTGGCCGTCTCATCGAAGGTGTTGATGGAGAAGGTCTTCTGGGCACCCTTGACGCCGAAGTAGTTCTGGGCAGCGCCTGTGGCAATGACCGCCACATCGTACTCCACTTCTCCATTTTCACAGACTACGCCCCTAAGACCTAGGCTTACAGCCTTGTCCCTAACCAGCTCTGCCCCTACCTTATCGCAGAATGGCTTGAGGGGGGCTGTAAGCTCGTCAAGCTTGGCTAAGCCTGCCAGGTACTCAGGGTAAAGCGCCTGGCACTCTATCTGATCCTTGGGCTCTATAAGAACCAGGTCCAAGGGGTACTGGGATGCCAGCCTCACAAGCTCGGCGCCTCCGATACCTCCTCCGATAACTGCAACCCTCACCAACTCACCTTCGCCGTGGGAGAACTATTGGACTTCTCTAGATATACATCGCCCTGCACTGTAATTACTCATGGCGTACCAATGCTTATATAAGGTTATTCGACAAACATATATAAAAATTATGGTCTCGTTCTAAGGGGTTGGCAGGATTATGAAGCCCTTTTTATGGAAGCTTTTGTAAATTGGTAAGCGTACAACGAACGATTGGTTAGACGCGGATGGTTCTACCTATACGTGGATTTTCTGGATAAGTGGTATGAGGAACTTCGATCTATGAATAAATGCAAAATGTTCGTCCTTGTATTTATCTAAACACGCTTATCTACTTTTGTGCCATATTATATGCCTTCCTTCATCTATCTTATAGTCAGATAGAATGCAACTTTATGGCCCTTAGCATCTTCATTATTGGTCTAAAATCAGTAAGTTATACTACATTATGACATAAGGACACCAAATTAACGTTAGATATTTCAATACCAGTGGATAATATCATAGTGGCTGTGGAGAAAACAGAAATAAACGTTGCAAATAGGGGATAATGTATAAGGAAAAAGCACAGTATCGAGCGTAAAAGTTGAATTAAAATCCATATCGCTGTAGATGTGGATGTCAGGAGGACTATCTCGTTCGAGATAACTGATGAGAGAACACCAGATCCTTTAGTGGTCAGAAAATTGCTAAATGATGCTAAGATAGATGATACTTCGATGGATGCAGCCTACGATAAAGAGGACGTTCACAAATTTTTAAAAGAAAAAGGAATATATAGGCTAGGGATAAATCAAAGAAAGGGTTCTATTGTTAAGCTTAATACTATCGGGGGCGAATCTATCTTAGAGCATCATAAATTTGGCCATGAAAGATGAAAAGATGTCCACAAATAAGGCAAAAATTGGATTTCTGAAAGCCTATCCTCTGCTATAAAAAGACTTTTATGAGAAATAGTTAGAGCTACTTCTCCACAAGAAATATTCCAAGAAATAGCTAAGTGGATTGTTTTTTTTATACCATGATCTTGTACCGAGCGTGTCTATCATGTAAACGGATTTATATAAAATCGTAGTAGTATTTTCAATGCATAAGCCACAATTCTTAAACCA
>CAZKWM010000010.1:0-11581 GCA_964556405.1 uncultured Methanotrichaceae archaeon
TCAATGAGCCCATTTCAAAACATCACCGGATTACTTTTCTCCAATAGATTAGGAAATGAATCGACCAGTTGCACGCACTAAAAAGAGACGGGACTAAGGAGGTAGAGCATGGGACTCCTTGGTCCCGCCTCTTTTAAAAATCTAAACCTCGGTTGGACACCCCACATCCACGACCTTTACACCGGTCATGGTCAGGTTCCCGGCGTTCCATATGCTTCCGCCGATGGATGCACTGTTATCTTTAATCTCTCCATCTAACAAGGTCAGGTTGCCTTTGTTGTAGATAGCGCTGCCATATGTGGCGTTGTTACCTGATATCGTGGCTCTACACTCGATATGACCAGGCGCCCAGTTGAAGATACCTGCACCTTTATCCGCGGTGTTTTTTGATATAACTATACCGTCATCGATAGTCAGACTATCACTATTACGGATGCCTGCACCACGTGGCGCAGTGTTTCCAAAGATAGTGGTTTTACCCGTCAGGTGTAATAGCCCTGAACTGTAATTATTCTCCAGGAGGACCGTGCTAATCCTTGGCGGATTCTTTCCAAAAGATAAATAACGCTAGATATCCTGTCTACACCAATGATAGAAAAATTCACGGACAAATAAGTACTTTGCAGCGCTTGCCGTCCGGATCCTTGTGTGTTGGATCTGGATCATCCACGAGTTCATAGTTACCATTATGGCAGATGTGTGCCCATTTCATGCATCGATTTGTCGGACTACCCGCCAACTTTCGGTCGGTATTGTTGCATCGAGAACAGTCTCTGGATCAATGATCAAACTTAGCGCATGAGCCATCAACCATTTCGCAACAGTTATCATCCGCCGTTAGTGCGCTTAGGTTGCCAGCAGGTTGAGGGCATACGGTGGCGTTTGCCGTGTCATCCTGTACCTCATCGGGAATGTTAGCCCATATCGTGCCACCTTCAAAAACCATCTTCCCATTATTCAAAACCCCGCAGCCGCGCGTTTCAGCTACATTAGAGGTGATTTCAATAGCATCCAGGACCAACTTCGAACCAACATCGTTAAAAATCCCGGCCCCAAAATTTGCAGAGTTATCGGAGATCACAGCCGTGGTACAGACCGTACTGCTATGGTTGGAAATACCACCGCCAGAATTACTGGCAGTATTTCCGGTTATGAGAATATTTTCTAGGGTCAGTCTGCCGAAGTTATTGATGTCACCACCATATTCACTCGAACCACCACGAATCGCGATCTGATATAACCCAACATCAACGTTCGAATTTGATTTACCGATTGTGAGTACTGAGCCATTGCCACCGCCATCTAAGAACGTTCCGCCTGTATTCCCAATTATGTTTACCGGCTCATCGATGGCCACTGTTCCCCTGTAAACGCCTTCTTGCAGGTAGACTGTAACGCCTGGACTGACAGCATTTATTTGGTCTTGGAGGTTTAGTTCAACCACCTCTAGTATGAAGGTTTCACTAGGACCGTTATCATAGCTAGTGGCTCTTATCCGCTCATAATCATTGTCCGCGCACATATACTTCCCGTTACGGGCTCGGAACGACCATCCACCGCTGTGATCATATTCCATTGTGAAAAGACATCCATCATATAATTCATCACATTCACGTAAACGCCAGAGTTCGTCCGTCAACCATATAAACCTTGTATTGGCTATATAGCCTTTTGTTGCAACGTTTTTAAGAGCAACCTTCCCATCTGCTTTGATGAAGTAGAATTTATCGTGATCGGTGATGCTGGTGCTCTCTGCTAAGAGAGCAACCGTTTCATCACTTGCATGAACATACTTATTTGTCTTACTGGAACGCAACTATTGGACCTGTTAAACTATCTCCTTTCAGGAGTTCTTTAATGGTGAGATTACTGACTTGTGTATAGTTAGTCCGTTTGTGTATATGTACCTTCATTTACAGGTGAAGTAGAGTTATCACGTAATAGAGTAGGTAATATTACACCAATTGTATCGTTATCACTCCAATTTAATTCGCCCAGCGGCTTCTTATCGAGACTATCTGATTAAGCGTGCACTCCATATAGGATGATAAGACCTATCGCCAGTACCTACAGCTTATTCTTCATTACCTCCCCAACCAACGGTATCTATTCTACCTCTTGATATATTAGCATGCTTAACAATGTCAAACGTTGATTATTCGGCGGCCTGACCACGGGGCTCCTCGCTAGAACAGACACGTGTAACGATGCCGACACGCTTGCATGCTGGGAATCGAGACACAAATCGCTCAGATGTTAAGCCTCAACTCTCCTGGTTGCCAAAAGAGTGTACATATTAATATGTTTATATATGATTAAAAATTATATCATATAAACATCAGGAATCATTACACTCTGCCATATACTTCCAGCCTCCGAGCCAAACCGAACTTTCCGATCAAATCCTGATTGTATCTGTCATTCCATTCCTATAGAGTGTGGAATGAGCGCCCCAGAGCTGCCAAGGCCCACGGTCTCATCCTGTGGCCTCCAAGGCCATCACCATCTTTTTCAAGGTTGAGTTCAAACCAGGAGGCATGGAAGTCTCAGCGGAGATAAATAGGAGCCCCGACTTCAAGCAGATCTACGCTATAGGAGCCATATGATGCCACAGCCCTTATGATTTCAGGATTGCCTTCTACAACGACTCTCCCAATGTCAAGATGGAGAACGGCAAACAGGTTATGGTCATGGAGAGGGAGATGAAGGCAGAGGTCATCGTGTCCCCTCCGGCTGTCAAGGAGTTCGTCAGATGGCACAATGCCCACTTGAGCGATTTCGAGAAGGTCGTTGGCAAGATAAAGAGCCCCGCGGTAACCGCAGTCTCGGCGACAGCCACCGCCGGCCAGAAACAAGCAGAGAACGTCTCAACCCAGATCCAGGGGTATATATGATCAACTACCCTAAGGAATAGGATTTGCGCCTCCGCAAAAAGTCGGGGCGCAATAGGCTGGTTGACATGTATTAGCAAGATACATCTAAGTCTGGATCTAGCCAGATCTTAGAGGCAGCCCTTCATCAGGCCATAGCTTCAGATGCAAGAACTATTGGCCTAAGCATTGCTGCATGTTCTGGTCTGGATCACATAGCAATCTTGGAGCTTGCTAAACCGTTGATTTAGAGGGTGCCCTGGCATAACCATAACTGCTCGCAGGAGGATGGATCTCACGCGGGAATATGTAGCCATAGGAACCAAAGATATGCCCCTTCTTCCCAGCCTGAAGGCAGGGGTCTACGGGGTAGAGGTGTTAAGATGAATAGCAAGGAAAAAATTCTGCTCAACAAGGGCATAGATAAGGTAAAGAGGGGAAAGCCCGAGGAAGCTTTAGGGTACTTCGATAAGATCCTGGAGGCAAATCCCCAGAACTCCGATGCCTGGAACAACAAGGGTGTAGCCCTCTTCTACCTGGGCAGGGTGGAAGAGGCCCTGGAGGCTTACGATAAGGCCCTGGCCTTAAATCCACAGGATTTAGAGGCCTTAAGAAACAAGGGCTTTGTTTTAAGGTCTCTGGGTAAGCTCGATGATGCCCTGGCGGTCTACCAGCCCCTGGCTGCTTCCGGAGGCGATCCCCTGGACATGGAGGCAGAGGCCACGGTCCTTGTAGGCCTGGGAAGGCTGGAGGAGGCCCTGGATGTCATGATGAAGGCCGTAGCCATCAACAGGAACGAGCGCTTTGAGGAAGAGATCGGCGCCATAAAGGCGGCCATAGAGCAGAAGACGGGCGGAAAGAATTAAGATTTAGCAGGAGTAAAACTGATCAGGTGGTCCCATTGAAGGGTTTTATCATGATCAACGTGGAGCCAGGCACCGAGAAGGTCGTCTTCGACACACTGATCAGAATTAAAGGCATAACCGAGGTGGTCCCGGTCTACGGCGAGAGGGATTTCATCGCCATCGCCGACGTAGAGGGGATATCGGACCTCAACAGGACGGTGATGGAGGTCAGGGAGATTGAGGGCGTCGCCAATACCCAGACCATCCTAGGCATGGAGCTGAAGTTCTAACGTCGTCTACGAGTCGGGAGCTTTTTCCCCTTTACTTATCGGTTTTTGTGGCGGTCCTCGGCTTCTCCTTAGTGGCACCCATCTTTCCCACCTACGCCCAGGGCCTTGGGGCCTCCTACACCCTCCTCGGCATCATAGTCTCGGTCTACGGTGGGGTGCAGCTCTTAAGCCAGGTGCCCATAGGGCGGTTCTCGGACAGGACCGGCAGGAAGACCATACTGGTTCTGGGCCTCATGACCTTCTCCATCATGCCGACCCTGTATATCTACGCCACCAACGTCTACACCCTTATAGGCATAAGAGTCCTTGGAGGCATTGGAGCCTCGGCGGTCTGGCCTATGGCCATGACCATGATAGTGGACCAGGTGGGCATAGAGAGCAGAGGCAGGGCCATGGGATGGTACAACGCCGCCTTCTACTCGGCAGTGGCCTTGGGTCCCCTCATAGGCGGAGGACTCTACGACCTCCTGGGCCTCAAAGCTCCCTTTTATTTTTGGGCGGCTCTGGGGCTGGTATCGGCCATCATAGTCGCCCTCAGGGTAAAGGAACCTGAGAGACGCCAGCCTCTGCCCATAGAGCCCCACGAGCGGCCTTCAGAGAATATGATCCTGGCCGGCTACACTCTGACCTTCCTGGCCTGCTGCGGCATAGTCACCACGGTGGGGATGGTGGGAGGCTTCAACTTCACCTTGCTCCCGAGCTTCGGCTCAAGGCTCGGCCTCTCGACGGTGGACATAGGCTTCATCTACCTGGACTACGCCGGGGCCATGACCCTCTCCAACATCTACTTCGGAAGGGTTGCTGACAGGGGCAGAAGAAAGCTCCTCATCACCGGAGGAAGCCTGGCAGGGGCAGCCTCCCTGGCCCTGCTACTTTTTGCCTCCAACCTCCTAGAGGTGGCGCTCCTCTATGCCATCCTGGGAATAGGCCTTGGCATGGGAAGTCCCGCGGCCGCATCCCTGGTGGCCGATGCCACCTGCACCTCCCGCCGGGGGGAGATCTTCGGCCTCTTCAACACCGCCAGGATGCTCGGGATCGTGGTGGGGCCTTTGATCGCAGGATCAATGGCAGATGTCTACGGGGTTTACGGTGCTGTCGCAGCCTTCGCCCTCCTATCCGGAATCATAGCCCTTTCCACCCTGGGGATCAAAGATCCACTGGCAAGGCCGGCATGCACAGAAAATGATATGAATTCATGAGTTGAACTCCGAAAGATATTATGGCCAGGCTCTCGCCCCTCATGGAGCAGTACTATGGGTACAAGAAGCAGCACGGGGATTCCGTTCTGTTATTCAGAGTAGGGGACTTTTATGAGACCTTCGGAGACGACGCCGTGGTCGTGGCCAGGGATCTAAATATCACCCTGACCTCCAGGCAGAAGGATGACTCCGGGATAAAGATTCCTCTGGCAGGGGTGCCTTACCACGCCCTGGACGCCTACTTGGCCAAGCTCGTCCGGGCGGGCCACAAGGTGATCATATGCGACCAGGTCGAGGACCCAAAGATGGCCAAGGGCCTGGTCAAGCGGGAGATCACACGAATCATTACTCCTGGCACGGTCATGGAGCCCTCCATGCTCGATGAGACCTCTAACAATTTTTTGGCGGCCATCATCGAGGAGGAGGGAAGGACCGGCCTGGCCCTGGTCGATGTGTCCACAGGCGAGTTTTTGACCACCGAGATCCCCACCGAGAGGCTCAGGTCTGAGTTTGCAATGTTCAGGCCCTCCGAGTGCATCTCAACCTCACAGATATCAATGGACGGTGTCAAAGCCCAGATAGTTGACGGCGTATTTTTCTCCAGGGAGATGGCGGAGAAGGTTCTCCAATCCCAGTTCGGCCAGGACTGGGCCGAGAGGTTCAGGCTGGAAGATAGAGATCTATCTATTAGAGCATGTGGCGCAGCCCTCGGCTACCTCCACAGCACTCACCTCGATGCCCTCGGTCACGTCACAGGGATAAGGCTCTACTCGGGCTCGGAGTTCCTGGTCCTGGACGAGGTGACTTTGAGGAACCTGGAGCTTCTGAGAAACGTCAGGGACAGGACTAAGCGAGGGACCTTGCGGGAGGTCCTGGACAAGACAAAAACCCCAATGGGCTCCAGGACCCTGGCCAGGTGGATGGAGATGCCCTCCGTCTCTAAGGAGGAGATCAGTAGAAGGCTGGAGGCGGTGGAGGGGCTGTCAGTAGACCCTATCCTCAGAGGCACCATTATCGAGGCCCTGGATGGTGCAGGCGATGTGGAGAGGCTCATGGGCAGGATCTCTACGGGAAGCGCCAATCCCAAGGACCTGGCAGCCATAAGAAATGCCCTAGAGAGGCTGCCCTGCATCTTCATGGCCCTGGAAGGAGCTCGGCCTGGTGAGCTTCAGGAGATCAGAAGCCTCCTGGATCCAGAACCCTTAGCCGAGGCCGTAAATCTCATCTCCAAGGCTATTGAGGACGACCCTCCTTCCAACCTCAGGGACGGAGGAACCATAAGGGATGGCTTCTCCCAGGAGCTGGATTCTCTTCGGTCCATCCTCATGGACGGCAAGGCCTGGATATCGAGGTTAGAGAACCTGGAGCGGAAGAAGACCGGTATAAAGTCCCTGAAGATAGGTTACACCAACGTCTTTGGATATTATATTGAAGTCTCCAGGCCTAACCTGTACCTAGTGCCCAAAGAGTACCAGAGGAAGCAGACCATGGCCAACGCCGAGAGGTTCGTGACCCCAGAGCTCAAGGAGATGGAATCCAAGGTCCTCTCTGCCCAGGAGAGGTCTACATATTTGGAGCAGGATCTCTTTGCCCAGGTGAGGCTGGAAGTGGCAGGGTACTCATCCAAGATCCAGGCCAGGGCCTCTGCCCTGGGAAAGCTGGATGTTCTCTGCTCCTTTGCCCTGGCAGCCCTGGAGGGCTCCTACGTCAAGCCCGAGTTCAACTCCGAGGCAAAGATCGTCCTGAGGGACGCCAGGCATCCCGTCCTGGATGCCGCCATGAGGGGAAGCTTCGTTCCCAATGATGTCTTCTTGGATTCCAATAAGAACAGGCTGGTGATACTTACGGGCCCCAACATGGCCGGCAAGTCCACCTTCATGCGGCAGATCGCCCTGGTGGCTGTCATGGCCCAGATGGGATCTTTCGTCCCAGCCTCCTTCGCGTCCCTGTGCATCGTGGACAGGATATTCACCAGGGTGGGGGCCTACGACGATCTGAGTTCAGGCCAGAGCACCTTCATGGTAGAGATGATGGAGCTGGCCAATATCCTCAGGAATGCCACTAGAGAGAGCCTGGTCCTCCTGGACGAGGTGGGAAGGGGTACCAGTACCTTCGACGGCCTGAGCATCGCCTGGGCCATCACCGAGTACCTCCACAATTCGGTGGGAGCCAAGACCGTCTTTGCCACTCACTACCACCAGCTAACCCAGCTGGAGGGCATTCTTTACGGCGTGAAGAACTTCAACATAGCGGTGAAGGAAAATGGCGGAACCATAACATTTCTAAGGACGGTGGTGCCGGGGGCTACCGATAGGAGCTACGGCGTCCACGTGGCTAAGCTGGCGGGAGTCCCCGAGCCCGTGGTCAGGAGGGCAGGCGAGGTTCTAAAAGAGATAGAGAGGCAGGCGGAGATCGAGCCTGGAAAGGTCAGGAGAAAGAAGCTGCCATCCAAAAGGTATACCCAGCTCATATTCTTCGACGGCCAGAAAGAGAGCTCCTCTAAAGATGAGATGGAGGAAAAGGATAGTGATGAGCCCGATCCTTTACTGGATGAGATCCTGAGGCTGGACCTGGACTCCCTGACCCCTAGAGAGGCCCTGAATAAGCTTGCGGATTATCAGAAGATGCTGAGAGAGAAGAATGGCCAGGATTAATCTGCTGGATGAAGATACGGTAAACAAGATAGCTGCCGGAGAGGTCATAGAGCGTCCTGCCTCAGCGGTCAAGGAGATGGTGGAGAACTCCATAGATGCCGGAGCCACCAAGATTTTGGTTGAGCTGGAGGAAGGAGGACAGAGCCTCATCAAGGTCACCGATGACGGCTGCGGCATGGACCCTGAGGATCTATCCCTGGCCTTTCAGAAGCACGCCACCTCCAAGATCAGGAGCGCTTCTGATCTTAGCAACATATCGACCCTGGGATTCAGGGGCGAGGCCCTGGCAAGCATAGCCAGCGTGGCTGGCTCGGTGGAGGTTTATACCAAGACCCGGCCCGCCCTGACGGGCTCCTGTGTGAAGATGGAAGGTGGCGAGATCTCAGAGATCAAGGATGTGGGGTGGCCCGCAGGCACTGCCATCACCGTCAGGGATCTTTTCAAGAACGTTCCAGCCAGGAGAAAGTACTTGAAGGGCGCAGGAACTGAGCTTCTCAAGGTCACAGAGTTCATCACAGAGAGGGCCATCATCAACTACAAAATATCCTTTGAGCTCATATCAGGAAAACGCTCTCTCTTCAAGTCCAACCGATCCAAGAGCTGGAACGATATCCTGACCAAACTTCTGGGGCTGAAGGTAGTCAAGGGCCTGATATCCTTCCAGGGTGAAGCAGAAGGCTGCAGCTTCATAGGAGTCATAAGCGATCCCACCTCCACCAGGTCCACTCCCGACTGGATATACATCTTCGTCAACGGCAGGGCAATTTACTCCAAGGCTCTGGTCTCGGCGGTGAGGGAGGCCTACAGGTCGTCCATACCTTCAGGTAGAAGCCCCATAGCAGTGGTCTCCCTGGAGATAGACCTAGATCTAGTTGATGTTAACGTTCACCCGACCAAACGAGAGGTCAGATTTCTCCATGAGGAAGAGATGGCGCAAGCTTTGACAGGAGCTATATCTCAGGCCTTAACATCAAGGATGCAGGTACAGAAGGCCGAGATTTCCCAGAGGTATCTGCGCCCGCCGACGCCTTCGCCTGAACGAATAGTTCTTGCTCAGGAGCAAAAGACCCTGACCCTAGAGGCCCCAAGCCATCCGAGGGAGGTCAAGATGGAGACGCCAAGGAGGGATCTGCCTGAGATGCCTGAGAGGAAAGCCCCTGAGGTCAATATCATCGGACAGGTGATGAAGCTTTACATAGTGGCCGAAAGTGCCGAGGGCCTGGTGCTCATAGACCAGCACGCTGCAGCCGAGAGGGTGAGGTATGAAACCCTGAGGAACAGATATAGAGATAGAAGGATCTCCCAGGAGCTGGCAGAGCCTGTGAATATTGACATCTCGCCAAAAGAGCAGGTGCTCCTCGATGCCTGGAAGGATGTTCTGGCTGAGATCGGCTTTCAAATTTGCCCCTTCGGAGGGAGCACTTACAGCGTTAAGGCAGTTCCAGCCCTGGGAGGAAGGACCGAGAGCCCTGAAGCGATCCACGACGTCCTGAGGGACCTCTTTGCCATGGGCAAGGTCAGCCAGGACTCGACCTTTAAAGAAGATATACTGAAGCTTCTAGCCTGCCGGGGCTCGGTGAAATCGGGCAGAGAACTTTCCATGGGTGAGATGAGATCACTTCTCAGGGATTTATATGCCTGCGAGAGCCCAGAGACCTGTCCCCACGGAAGGCCCGTGGCCGCGGTCTTGGACGGAGATAAGCTGGAGAGGATCTTTGGCAGAAAGTATCAGTAGGATCTTTAGGGCCTGGAAAATCTGGGAACCACGCGCCCTCCCCCCTGGGGATTCGGGCGCCGCGTGGGATTACCCGAACCCAACTCTGGCAGGGATATTTTGAAGATCGTAGGTATAGGGTATCTTTTAGTACAAAGAATATCTAAGACCATAGCGAGCTCCTATAAATCGATATTACTTTGACGTCTTTAACCATATGCAAAGGCTTTTTCGGTTTCTCCGTGGTTATAAATTCATTTGCCTCTACTAAGACCGCTGCTGCAATATGCAAGGCATCTAAAGCGCCAAGGTCGAATTTTTTGGCATACTTTTGCGCCAAAAAACACATTCATCGCCACAAATAACCCAAAGCCCGATACCTTTTACAAAAAGATTTCATAAAACCCCTCCTCTTCCTTGGACATGTTGTAAATGGCTTTAGGACGAACTTCGAGCTTGACAAAGACACTGGAACCAAAGAACCTGTCGGGACCGTCGAGTATTTCCAACATCAACATTCCCAGGAAGCGCTGCCCAAAACCCCGGGCTTTTTTGGGTTTCTATAGAATGACTGACCTCAAAGTGACAATGCTTCTGAAAACGTACTGAAACAGAACTAAGGCTCGAATATGGCCTGGCGGTAATCAGGTGGATAAGCCGATGGCCTTGTTTTAATAGTCAGGCTTTATTAGGTGCGATATAGAATCAGCGCCCATGGATATCGAAGGCTTTGCAAAGAGGGGTCTTAAGCACCAGGACCCCGATGTAGAATCCAAGCTCACCTCCCTGATCCTCGACGTCAAAAGCAATATGCTCAGATCCCAGGCCGAAGCTTTGGCTAAGGCGGTTTTAGAAGAGGCCAGAGCTACCCTAAACCCCAGAGGAGAGGTCTTCCGACTAGAGGATTCGGGGGTCACCATGGGCGACTTCGGCGTGGGATCCAGGGGCACCGGTGACTTTTACACCCATACCAAGATCGCCGAGGTTATAGGCAGGACCGATGCCGTGGTGGACTCAAGCCAACTCGACGACTCAGGAGTTGTGAAGGCCGAAGGTCAGTACGTGGTGGTGACCGTGGACGGCATGCATTCTAGGCTCTCGGACTACCCCTTCCTGGCGGGGTTCCACGTCACCCGGGCGGCACTGCGGGATATATACGTCATGGGAAGCCAACCCGTGGCCCTTCTCTCCGATGTCCACCTGGCCGACGACGGAGACGTGGCCAAGCTCTTCGACCACATAGCGGGCATTGCGGCTGTCTCGGAGCTCGTAAACGTTCCCATCATCACAGGAAGCACCCTTCGCATAGGCGGGGACATGGTCATAGGGGACAGGCTCACGGGATGCGTGGGGGCGGTGGGTGTGGCCGACAAGATCACCCCTCGGAAGGATGCTGCCCCAGGGGATGTCATCATGATGACCGAGGGAGCCGGCGGCGGCACCGTCTGCGCTGCGGCCCTCTACCACGGCTGGCACGAGGTCGTGGATGAGACCTTAAATGTAAAGTTCCTGGAGGCGAGCTCGGCCCTCCTGAAGGAGAAGGACCTGGAGATCCACGCCATGACCGATGTCACCAATGGAGGCATCAGGGGCGATGCCAAGGAGATTTCTCATACCGCAGGGGTGAAGCTGGTCTTTGACGAAAGCCGCATGCATAAGCTCGTTAACCCCCGAGTCCTGGAGATGTTAGAGGCGTTGAAGATCGATTACCTTGGAGTATCCATAGACGCCCTCTTGATAATCGCCCCTGAGAATCAATCGCGCAGTATATCCATGGCGATAAACTCAGCCGGGGCAGCCGTAGACATCATCGGACGGGTAGAAAAAGGATCTGGAGCTGAGCTTCATATCGGGGATAACGTTAGCGATTTTACCCCCAGGTTTAGGGAGTCCGCCTACACTCCTGTGAAGAAGGTCATAGGCCAGGATGCTAAGAGAGACTTCGATGAGATGAGGGCTTTAGTAGATCAAGCAGCGGCTAAGGCCGTGGCCAAAAAGAGATACTTCGT
>CAZKWM010000010.1:11681-22074 GCA_964556405.1 uncultured Methanotrichaceae archaeon
CCCATAGAGGATATCATAAGGTACTACGAGGAGATCAAGGTCAGAGAAGCGAGCAAGGCCATGGAATCGATACAGAAGCTGAAGAGCCTCCTGACAGAGGTCGGCTCTGCCTGATTCTTTTTGCGCTGATGCTCCCGTGGATAATAAATTAATGACCCTATTACGCCCTGGAGATGGACATACAATTGAAACTTTTTTTACACGATGGGGATATATATGAGGAGAGTGCATTACTAATTGCTGCCGGCATAGAAGGTGCGTAGCTCAGCATCCTTGTAGGCAGTGCCTAAGGAGAATTCGAATGTTTTAGGCCAGGGCAATATTGAAGCCACCATGCCGGAGGCACCTTCGTTCATTAGGTTGTGATCTTAATTGATGCTCGTTGAAGAACCCATACATAAAGCATACCTAAACAAGCTGGTAGGAGAGGAAGGCGTCCGCATAGTAGAGAACATACCCGCTGAGGAGATCACCGATGAGCATCTGGCCGAGCTGACAGGAATCAGCTTAAACACCGTCAGACGCACTTTGTACCTGCTCTACGAGCACAGGCTGGCCATCTATAGAAGGAAGAGAGACCCCGACTCGGGGTGGCTAACTTACCTCTGGCAGCTCTGTCCAGAGAACTTCGACAAAGCCTTAGAGTCCGAGGCCAAGAGGCTGGTCAGGAAGCTCGATGAGAGGCTGGTCTACGAGAGGGATAACATCTTCTACGCCTGCACCGAGGGCTGCGCCAGGTTCGTCTTCGATGAGGCATCCGAGGCCAACTTCACCTGTCCCTTCTGCCAAAGTCCCCTGGAGTACATGGAGAACTCCAAGGTGGTGGAGACGATAGAAAAGCAGATAAAGGAGCTAGGCTCCTGTATTTAAACTTTCTAAGCATCTTAATACCATCGAAAAAGGCCTTTCTAAATCGCCTGTTAAATTCGTCTATTATATCGCCTGTAAGCTTCTTTTTATTGCCTATAGGTCATCCAAATCGTTATTGAGCACGGCTGTCCACCACCAGCGTGCCATGTCTGCCAGGTCACGGCTGAACACTCCAGAGAGCTTGTACTCCCCGCTGCGGTTGGATATGAGGCCTGCCCCTAAAAGCTTGTTTCTCATAGCGTAAAAGGCGGACCGGCTCACTCCCAGATTGTCCATCACCTGCTTCCATTCCTCCACCCTCAGAGGCTGGCCGGCTTTCTGGCGCGCCTCAACCATGCTTAAAAACCTTCGGCCTCTGGAGGCAGTGGCCTCCTCCTGAAAGAGCCTCAGCATCAGCTCCTGGTAAGGGTCCCTGGATCGGGTGATGGAGCCCTCAGACTTGGACCTGATCTTTATAGTAGTAGCGGTTCTTGATGCATTCTTAACGCTGGTCATGAGGTGAGCATAAGAACAGTTCGAGCGATATCTGCATACTCTTCCCTAAGCGTGTATGTTTTGGGCGATCGGTAGGATGTCTTATTCACCCTGAGAATCCCAAGGCTTGAGCAGATATAGCCTATCATGGAGGCCACCACCTTTCGGGAGACCTCGTACCTCCGGTTCACTACCTCGTGTAGAGAGCCTACTGTAAACTCACGAACCTCGATTATCGACTGGAGAACGAACCGCCTAAGCCCATCGGCATCCAGTCTCAGGAACCTTGTCAAGCGGCTCAGTATCTCAGACTTCTGTCCTGTCATGCAAAAACCCCCCTTGGACTACTCTTTAGATAAATACTTATAGTTCAGCAGTCCCATATATACCTTACTATGCAACCCTTTACATGGGTTGCCATATTTTTATGTGCCTTGGATACATCGCCTGTGTCCTTAAGCTCATGGCTAAATTGATCCTCAGAATAAAGCCCTTGCGGTTGGTGATGAGACATAATGTCAGGCGACGATAGGCGTGAAGGCGATGATTGGAATGGCCAAGACCCCATGGATGCCAGAGCGTGGCGGATGAAGGGCATCGATCTAAGAAAAATGGGCAGATTGGAGGAGGCCCTAGAAGCTCTGGACGCTGCCGTAAAGGCCGATCCCAGGGATCAGGAGGCCTGGAGGAACAGGGCCATGACCTTAAACCTCATGGGAAGGCACGAGGAGGCCCTGGAGGCATGCGATAAAGCCCTAAGGGTAGATCCTCATCGCGCCAGGACGTGGATAGCCCGGGGCTTTGCCCTCCACTGCCTGGGAAGATACGACGATGCCGTGACCTGCTACGCCAGAGCCATAGAGCTAAATCCGGCGGGGGCCGACGGAAGAAGGGCCTGGAACAACCGCGGTGCGGCCCTGGACAACCTCAGGAGGCACGAGGAGGCCATAGAGAGCTATGATGAGGCCCTGCTGATAGATCCCTTTGATATCTACGCCTGGAACAACAAAGGCGTCGCCCTGGGAGTTCTGGGAAGGCCGGAAGAGGCCTTGAGGTGCTTTGAGAAGGCCCTGGAGGTGGAGCCGGAATACGCCACCGCGTGGAAGAACAGAGGCCTGACCTTAAAAGCTCTGGGTAGGCTGGAAGAGGCAGAGGAGTCCATGAAGAAAGCTTTAGATCTGGGGCTTAGCTAGGAGGAATCTCAGCGCCTGGGATCACAGGTATCATCAATATATCTTTAACGCCTTGTGCCAGAAGAAGTTGGAGGGGGAATCCCTGGTGGTAACGTTCTTTGGGAGCTCCCCCTAAGGTGTGCCCACCGCAGGGGCACACCTTACGATTACCAGTGAAAAATATCAATTTTGTTGAGATCATTTGGGAGATGTTCATATAAGGTAGTAAGATTTATGCGCGGAAGGGCCCCGGCAATCCTCAGCGTTGGATGGATTATAGAGATATATATATGGCACCATACCACGTCATAGTACGGATTATTGCGTCCATCATAAAAAAGGGATGTTCACGCGGGTCATAAGGCGTTATCGGCAGCCCTTTCCCGGTGTACCGGGTGTAGGACCTACGGGGTGGCCAGCTCCCTTTGCCAGGAGGGCCTTTGCAGCCCTCACCTATCCAGGACCAGGGTGATCAAGTTCGAGTAGAAGGGAAGAAATATCACCCCACCGTGTGCTCCCAGTGCAGAAAGCCCCCATGCATGGCAGCCCGCCCCCAAGGAGCCATCCCAGTGAGTCAAGAGACCGGAAGCCATAGTGGTCAACGATGATATTTGCAGCGGCTACAGGCCGTTCAAAGGAGCCTGCCCCCACAGCCCCTGAGGGGGTTCAATTCCATTAAAAGTCTGGCCTGTGCAGCGGAGATCCCCAGTGCGCCAGGTTCTGCCCATCGGGTGCCCTGGCGCCCTCTCCTAGGTAGGACGATTATACTCATGGTCAGGGGCACACAGGACTATCCGCCATCAAGGCGCTTCAGGCGGTGTGACGGTGGCAAGCGGCTGGATTGGAAGGAGGTTCAGAGTTGATTTAACCAAGGTCCAATCACTGATCGAAGAGATAGATAGGTCTCTACATGGAGACCTGGCTTGGAGGAGGAGGGCTAAACTCAAGGCGTCTGTACAGCGAGGTGAGCCCTGGCGTGGATCTCTTCAGCCCTTAGAACCGGCTCATCTTCGGAGTCGAGCCCCTCACAGAGACCTTTTCCCCCCAGCGGCAGGATGACTGTGACCTCCAAGTCGCCCATGGGCTCTCCGCAGGGGTTTGGGGATTCCAATATGGTGCGACCACTTCGGACCCGAGCTCAAGTTCTCAGGCTTCGATCTGGTGGTCATCCTGGGGAGAGCGGAAAAACCGGTCTACCTTTTTATTAACGGCAGCGAGGTGAAGATAAGGGATGCTGGAGCGATCTGAGGCAGGAACATCCCTGAGACCGATGTCAGGATCAAAGCGGTGGTGGGGCCCCAGGAAATCCACATAGCAGCCATTGGTCCTGTTGGGGAGAAGCTCGTCAGATACGCCTGCATCACGAACGGCGTCTCCAGGGCGGTGGCCAGGCAGGGCATGGGGAGACGGTCATGGGCCTCAAGAACCTCAAGGTCCCGGTCGTCAAGGGGGCAGTGGGGCCCATAAGCATAGATGAACCCAAGGAGTTCTACCAGGTCTGCGCCGAGCTCCGGGATGGGCCGAAGAGAGGCCTCATGGCCTAGATGCTCTACGACCAGGGGACTTGGCTTTTGACCACGCCTGCTAACTACGAGCAAGGCGGGTTCTGCTGTCACAACTTCCCGATGGGCCATCACCTCGAAGAAAAGAATCTCAGCGACGAGGCCCACAGGGACAACTATCTCCTGACCAAGGCGGATACGGGCGGCCTGGGGAGACGAGGCCCTGATAGATCGACTCATACAGAAGATCGCATCCAGGGAAGGTTTCGGCAACCTTCTGGCTGAAATCGTAGTTCTGGGCGTTGGACGAATAAACTGCCCCTCCGCCCACTACTTGGCTGCGGCAGGGGTGGGAAGCCAGGTCCTGGCCGACGGCGACTGCATCGAGGTAAGCAACTTAAATCGCCAGATCCTCTTCATCTCCCAGGATCTCGAAAGGCCCAAAACGGTGGCAGAAGCGGAGAGGATCAAATCTCTAGATCCAGATATCGATGCCCTGGAAGTGGCCAAATTAATGGAAACTGATTACCTGAAAGAGGTTTTTGTGGAATGCACCTTCGTCCTAGACTGCTTCGATAGAAATGCCTCAAGGCTCGCTGTGAACAGGGCATGCCTCAATATATGCCTCAATATGAATCTTCCAGCCTGCCATGGCTTTAACCAGAACTTCAGCTGCGAGGTCTTTACGATTCTGTCTGGAAAGAGTGCCTGCCTGGCCTGTGCCCTGGGCGAGAGCTTTCCTGAGCCTGAGAAGTTCTCGGTGGTGGGCGCTGCAACCGGCCTGGCAGGAGTGGCCATGGCCCCCACAGCTATCCGGCATATAACCGGCATCGGAGGTCTCAGGGAGGGCTGCAGGCGGGCCCACAACCTGGCGTTTACTTAGAGGGTCAGGCTGCACGTGGCCGATATTCCCCGCTGCCCGGCCTGCGGCTGCCTCGAAGAGATCGCAGCCCGCGACGCCAGACTAAGTCCCCTATCCTCAGACACTCCATTATAAATCTCGATCTGGCCCCGGTAAAATTCCGGGGAAAAAGCCTCTCCAGATTTGGGGAATTCATTGTCTGTCTAAAGATTTTTTTAACTGAAAAAATCTTCCATCAAATGTTTTCCAAACTTGTAATATTTAACCCAAGTTTCCCAGGGAAGTCGGGCCAAAAAGCCTATATCCGATAGCATCGAAATGGGGAGGGGTCCGCCGATACGCGGGCTGTGAGGCAAGGGGTACCACGTGTATATAATCTCCACAAACCTTTATCAGCCATTAAGCCAACATTAAAGGATCGGCACTGCTCACGAAAGCAGGAGGTGTTTACTTGCCATACGAGAGCATAAGCGAGCTACCAAAAAGCGTGCGTAACCTCCCCAGGCACGCCAAGACCATCTACATGAAGGCCTTCAACAGCGCCTGGAGTGCAGACGGGACCGGCGATGATTCAGCCCGGGATAAAGCTGCCCACGAGGCCGCCTGGGAGGCTGTGAAGTCCGAATATGAGAAGGACGAGACAGGTGAGTGGATAAAGATCGGTGAGGCGAGATCCTCAGCTTCGCGCCACCTTCAGAGGCACAGAAGGAGATGACGAGTAGAAGAGAATACCCTCCGAGTTGCTGATGAGGTCCCATGCCGAAAATTATGCTGCGGCCCCCTCAGCAACTTACGTCTCTTCTGAGCGGATTTTAAAAAAAAAAAACATATTAATTTTGATATGATCCCTGGTATTAATCCGGATATATTAACCCGTATCAACAGCAAACCAGTAATAAACCTCGATCAATGACAATCCCGATTAATATGTGGCTTGCGATATCAAGGATATTTTACTTAAGGTATTACTGCTAAAGCCATTCGAGGAAAATAATTCACCAGCTCCGGACCCATCTTGGAAGCGGCCGGAGATGAATGCGGTAAGGTAGGTTTGATAAGGTAGCAGACCACATATATGAGACTCGCCCTATTAGGGCTGGGATTGATCTACCTGCTGGGACATTAACTTATTTGAGATGCCTAAGGAACGGTTCTCTATTGTTATGAGGATTCGAATAAGTGAATGGATCCACTGCCATGATTTCCACGCAAACCTGGTAGCAGAATCATGGAATTTCCTCCCGAAGAGGAATGTGGGTGCAGCCCGTGTGGCGACTGAGGACCCCCATCGTCTTCAGGCGCGCCATCAAAAATCTTGCTTGCACCCTTTTGGCCTGACAGGTTGGATGAGAAGCCATCAGAGAATAAAAGATGAACTTTGGTAATAAGAGGGTGCCCCAGGAAGGAAAGTAGTGGTATCCGACTCCCCCGTACAAGCTTGCATACCTAAAGAGCTCAAGCCATATTCCGTACTTCAGAAGCCAAGATCCCAACTGACAATCCACGCCCTGCCATCAAATCGACGTTATGCTGTCAAACCGCATTCGATCAAACCAGATCACGGCTACTGTAAAATCTGCCATTTTTTAAAAAAAGATCGACAAAGAAGGAAAGATGGTCCCGGCACCTCAGGGAAGGAGGAAGGACCTGGGGGCCGGGAATGCCGGAAGGGATGATGGCAAAGGAGGACTTCCTGGCGGTTGTTGTCTCTCGTATGGCATACCCCCTAACACTTGGGCAACGATACGTGCCCTCAGGTGATAATAAAGGTGTTTGAGACCGAATAATATTGGTTCACAAGTTTTCGTAACTTTTATGAACTATGGCGACACAAGGGCTCACACCGGTTGGAGAGACCTCAAGGGAAAACGCCACCCGACATCTCTAATTCCAGGGACTCTTCGGTGGGTAATGGGATTACAGGTGGTACCTTTGGTGAAGCGTGGGTTGCGCTATAAAGGAGGCACCCTCCTGATTGCCTATTGAGTAGATTCTTTTAGGCAATTGATCAGAAGGTCTAGGGTGCTATAAGCTTATTTATGAAAGTTTATGGTGGTTTCATAAATCCTTGTCTGCGGATGAGCAAGGTGGGATCTATCCATAGCTAACCCAATCCTTGCCCAATCGCTGGCAGCGTGATACTCTAGGGTGATTTTACACACATATCTTATTCAGAAAAGAACTAGGGCAGGTTTTTTTATTCAGTGGCCGATAGATGAAGCGATCCTTCATATCAAGCAGGGCCACCTTCGAGACAGAGGAATGGCATCTAGCGCTGTTCTTTATCAAGCAGAGGATCTCCGTTGAGTGGGAGGAGGGGTTCTAAATAGGGGACGAGGAATGGAACGAATACATCGATTTCACTTCAGGTTGGGGAGTAGTGACCTGCCTTGGCCATGTCCGCCCGGTCATCACCCAGGACCTTCCGTATCAGGGAATGAAGATCATAAAGAACCCAAACTCAGGGTGTTCCTATTCGCCTGCCAGGGCGGCTCGTCTCCTCTACCCTCGTAGCGGAGATCCTGTCTCCTAACCTCACCAGTGCCTTCTTTGCCAACAGCAGAGCCGAGGCCCAACGACGCTGCCATAAAGCTGGCCAGAAAGCATGAGCAGGACAGATATTATATCGATGGATGGATCTTGAGCTTCCACGGACGCACCATAGGAGTCCTGGCTGTTTTCTATAGTCCACTTAGGTCGTTCCAATCTTTCATCCGGGAGGCTCTTTTACGTTGGGTAATACAGCCTTATTTCCCAATCCTCAGGAATGGCATACTTTTAGCCGATCACGCGGGATTCCTTTGAGGATACCTTTTAATAAACAGCTCCCCAAAAAACTCCTCTTGCTCTAGCCACACCTTCTTTCTCTGGGCCATAAAGAGCAGAGAAACGTAGTTCAAGACGTCCTTATCCCTGTTGACCTCCTGGAAGGTGGCAACCTCCCTGGTCACAAAAACATCGTCAACTATCGCCTCCAGGATCTTTATCCTATCCTCAATCCCCTCCTCGTGGGATAGATCCAGGAGCGTTTCGGACGGAGACTGTGGCAGCATCTCCCTTATGGCCTTCCTCCTTCCCACCATCTCCGCCTTCTTGAGCTCAGAGATTAACTCTTCAAGAGTGACGGGCCTCTTGGTCTTCCTCCGGATGGGCTGGGCAGGAAGCTCCCTGACCTTATCTTGATCCTCGTCGGGCTCGGACAGGGGCTCAGGCTCGGGTTCGGCCTCCCTAAACCACTCCATGGCGTCGGATTTCATCCTGAGGAGGGTGCTGGCGTACAAAAGGGTCCTGGCGGGAATCCTTAGGTCTCTTCTCTCCAGGGAGTCTATGTAGGCCAGGAACTTCTCGGTGACCCTGGCTATGTCTATGTCCCAGGGATCTATATCGCCTCTTTTGGCCAGCTCCACCAAAACTTCAGCCGGATCGCTAAGGCCTAGATCAGGGGTAATATCAGACCGTGGTGAGGGATCAATCACGAGATTTACAGGCAGGCTTAGCCGGGGGTCTGAGAGCCTGTCTGCGGTCAAGCTTGATGGCTGATTCGATGGATGGTTTGACGATGATCTTAATGGCGGATCTAGTGAGTCTTCTCTCAAACGGACCTCTTGATTTATATTAACATTGAATCAGCTCAGGCAGATGCCTGTGGCGCTGGAGATATTGTTCTCCTGCATGGTCACGCCTATAGTATACTTAGCCTGCTGAATCATAGGCTTTCTCAAGGAGACTACAATAAATTGGGCGTCCTTGGATATCTTTTTTATGAGCTTGGCCACCCTCTCGGCGTTGACCCCGTCCAGGAACATATCTATCTCATCCATGGCGTAGAAGGGGGCAGGCTTATGCTTCTGTATGGCAAAGATGAAGCTTAGAGCCGTGAGGCTCTTCTCGCCTCCCGACATGGCCTCCAATCTGTGGAAGGGTTTGCCTGCCGGCCTGGCACGGATGGTCATGCCTCCGCTCAGGGGGTCCTCGGGGTTCTCCAGGAGGAGATCTCCATCGCCGTTGGAGAGCTCCTTAAAAATCTCCTTGAAGTTCTTGTTGATCTCCTCAAAGGAGACCATGAAGGACTCTTTTTTGAGCTGCTCATACTGGTCCAGCTTATCTATGATGGCTTCCCTCTCGCTGTGGAGGGTCTCTCTCCTGGCCTGGAGGTTCTTCATCCTGTTATCCACCTTATCGTACTCCCCTATGGCCAGCATATTGACGGGCTCCAGGCTCTTCATGGCCTGTTCAGTGGACCTGATCTTTCCTGCGACTACATCACTTTGAGGAGGCTCCTGGGTGGGGTCCACTCCGCAAGCATCCATCTCAGCTCTAAGACCTTGTACCTCGGCCTGGATCTCCGCACAGGCCGCTTCGGTAGCCGTGTGCTTGGCCCCGGCCCTATCCCTATCCATCTCGGCCTGATCCACATCCCTCTGGGCGGAGAGGATTCCTTCCACAATTTGGCTTTTGGCGCCCTTGAGGCCGTGAAGCTCGCTATCGATCTCCTTGGCCTTGACCTCACAGGCATTGATCTCCGCCTTGAGATTAAGTATGTTGGCCGCAGAGCTCTTCTTGCGCTCAAGGTTCTCGGCCTTCTGGACATCCAGGTCTTCCTTCTTCTTGGCCAATTCCATCTGCTTCTCTGAGTTGCTCTCGGAGATTATGCTGTACTTCAGTACCTCAGCATCGATTTCAGACATCCTGTACTTGAGCCTCTTGATCTCGGATTCGGCAGCCTCGGCCTTGGATATGAGCTCCGGTATATCTGATCCTGTCAGGTTTTTTTCTAGCTGTGCGATCTTCGACTGGGCCTGGGCCAGATCCCCCTCGAACTTCTGAATATACCCTTCTAGTAGATCCAGCCTCTCTCTGGCATCTTTGGCATCGGCCTCTATCTGGGCCAGGCGGTCCTTCTTATCCTGGATGGCTTTCTCTGACCTAGGCTTGGAGGCCTGGAGCTCATCGAGCCTGAAGGTCTTCTTGGAGATGGCCTTATCCAGTCCCTCAATCTCCTTGCTAAGCTTGGAGACCTCCCCCTCCGTCTCATCGAGCGTGTCCAGCCTGGAGCTCCTCTCGGCCTCAGCCTTGGAAATCCTCTCTGAAAGCTCTAGAAGCTTGTTGCCCTCATCGGCGGCGAACTTGAGCCTGGATTTGTAGTGGCCGCCGGTCATGGCGCCGCTCTTCTCCACCAGGTCTCCCTCGAGGGTTACCATGCGGTATCTGCCCATGAGCTGCCTTGCAGTGGATATGTCCTCCACCACCAGGGTATCCCTAAAGACGTGCCAGAAGGCTGAGAAGAATTTGGGGTTGAAATCTATCAGGTTCAGGGCGTAGTCCACGATCCCTGGCCGGTTGGGCTTGGGAGGCAAGCCCCCCGATTCCATCTTGTTCAGGGGAAGGAAGGTTGCACGGCCTGCCTGGGTTCTCTTGAGGTAGTCTATGGCCACCGAGGCGTCGTAATCAGTCTCCGCCAACACCGACTGGAGCCTGGCCCCTGCCGCCACCTCCAGAGCTGTAGAGTACCT
>CAZKWM010000011.1:0-19120 GCA_964556405.1 uncultured Methanotrichaceae archaeon
TGCCGAGGATATTCGAAGGAGGATCTCAGGCGGCAAGAGGATAGGGGTCATCGTGGGTGATAGCAGGACCCACCCCCTGAGGTTCGGCTGCGTGGGCGTGGCCCTGGGCTGCGCAGGCATAGATCCCGTGGAGGACGCCCGCGGGCAGGTGGATCTCTACGGCAAGCCCCTTTTGATCACCCGCAAGGCCGTAGCTGATAACCTTGTATCGGCGGCTCAGATAGTCATGGGCGAGAGCAATGAGTCCACGCCAGCTGTGATAATTCGCGGCGCTCCCGTGGCCATCGTGGATGGGGCCTGTGATATTCTCCGTATACCTCCCGAGGAGTGCATGTACATAGGGGCTTTAAGACACGGACCCCATCCCTACACCGGCGGATATGACGATCTGATAGATGAGGCCGTACAGGCCCGAAAGGCCTCTTATGCCCCCTACTCAGGTTTTAAGGTGGGAGCGGCGGTCCTAGCCAAGAGCGGCAGGATTTATTCGGCTGGAAATGTGGAAAACGCCTCAGCCAGTGCGAGCATCTGTGCAGAGAGAGCAGCCCTGACGAAAGCTATAGCGTCGGGGGATAGGGAATTTGAGGGCCTGGCGGTGGTGGGAGATACGTCCAGGCCCATATCACCGTGCGGAATATGCAGGCAGATGTTCTCGGAGTTCGGCGGCGATATAAAGGTCATCATGGCCAACCTCAAGGGAGAGGTGGCCATGGCCAGGATCTCAGATCTACTTCCTGAGGCCTTTGATGGATCGTGCCTTGAAAAGCCGGGGTCTTAATAAGGACGCGCCACGAAGCAAAAAAGCGAAAGATCACGATTAACAAGCCCTTCGCGAGGTAGCATTCGATTCGCGCTCATTGATGTAGAACCCGTGCTAGGTGTGGACCCAGATATCCCCCGTATAGTAGTTCACGCTGAGCATTCCATCGATCTCACTGCGCCCGAAGTCAAAGGTATAGTAACCAGGAAATGCCTTGGATCTCATTACTCTGGATCCTGAGAGATAGCCATTGAGGAACACCTCTGAAACGTTCTGGGCTACAACCAGGTCGTAGCGCTGCTCGCCCAGGGCACCTCTGCCGCCGTAGCGCACGTCCCACATGGCATTGGGCCCAGGCTCTCGGTAGGTGTTTCCATTATAGCGATCTACCAGAACTTCAACCAGCCCTAAATCGCTGCTTGCGTCTACCAGGTCGGCATAGTAGTTGTTGCTGAAGATCATGAAATCCTCGATCCTCACGTTAGCTCCGTACCTGGAGGAGAAGTTCTCCAGATTCCTCAAGGCATCTCTCTGGCTTATGGGAAGGGAGACTGGGCTGTAGGTAGCCATCCCCGGACAGCCGGCGATGGAGTAGCCGGAACCATACATCATTCCGGGACCCATGGGCGTAACCGGTCCTTAAGGCGTATTTCCATAACCTGGAATGTAGTGTGCCCCCAGGGCCGAACGTGAAGAGCTTGATAGCGATGGTTGCTAAGATTATGACAGCCGCAACAAGTGCGACAAGTATTACTGCAACCCATTTCCTTTTCATTTAACTCTGTGAGAATTTGATCTATGACCATAAATTGACTTATATTATTATTTTCTCATAAAATCTTATATTGCCCGTCAGTTATTATGAGATCCACTTCAAAAAGTTGGTTTTATAGAGTTTATATTCACAGTCCAATGAATAACAATATGATATCTCTAATTGAAATATCCTCACAGGTATTGTCTAGACTTTGATATACCCTATGATTAATGCCTGCTAAACTTCTGGATGCGCTCCTAGTGGTTACGGGTGTGTTCAGTCGCCGCATGAGCTACCACTAACTCTTCTCCCGTGAAAAGCGAGGTCCACTCAGTTCAAGCATCTCGGTTTTCATTGGCCACGAATGAGCCCCGCCCTGAGGCTCATGAGTGTTTCCCGGGGAAAAATTCTGAGGGATATATGCGATCCAGTTAGCTGGATTGAACCTAGGGCTGATTTCTTCCAATCCCTAACCTTTGCAGCAAAACCAAAATCCACCGACTTTGTCTCGTCAAACCCTTCCGAGTGAGAAAATCGAGGATACTATTGAAGTCTCCAGGTCTCCAGGGATGCCTTTGAGCCGATAATCGAGCGGGTCCGGCTCGGCCTCTTTAAGGATTAGAAGGAGGCTTTGAAGAATTTAGTCCTGAATCGAGCGGCGGCAAAGATCAGCTGTTTTGATTCGAATATCTCGGAGAATAGATCGAAATATAAAATGGACTTCATTGAGTTCAAGCGCCACACCGAAGAGCGACAGGAGGATGAGATCTTTGAAGAATGGGACGATTTCATCATCCGGGACAGCTATGAGTCCACACGTTGTTGCTAGACGAAAGTGGAGATCAGGCTGAAGGGCCAAGGGGAATAAAGGTCCGGAGCATCATGAATGTTATTTTTAATTAAAGGTCTTAATTGTCCAATCCTTTATCTCATCCCCAACCCGCCTAAAGGCCTGCACCTGCACCTCCGCAGACCCCTTCGCATCAGCAGTATCCTCAAAGGTCTTATGAATCCTCACCCCTTGCCATGGGCATCGATGAAGGCCCATCTCTATCCATCTCCGTCCTAAGGATGTGGCAAATCTACCTGGCCTCGTCGCATACCGTGGCTACCACATCGAAAAGGAGACCTGCGTACTCTTCAGACGTCTTGGAGCGCTGGCCGGAAGTATCAATGCCGATTTCCTCCATGGCCTTTATAGCCCTGGGATCTATTCTGGTGGTCTCGATGCCGGCGCTGTAAACCTCGTAACTATCCCCGTATATGGACCTGAGCAACCCTTCCGCTGTCTGAGACCTGGCGGAGTTGTGGTAGCACAGAAGGAGAACCTTCTTTTTACTAGGATCTTGTAGCCTTGTAGCATCGCAGATCTTACTTCGACCGATCAAATTCAAGGCCATCAATATGTGTCCTTTAGCTCTATATATTATGTAGTTATCAAATCTACTTACCATGATGTGGTGATAAGTTTATGTACTGGTAGTCCTTATCCTCCCTTATACATGGCACAAAACTCCGTCTCCGACAGAGGGTAAAGATACTGAGCGCCCTGGCGGACTCCACGCGCCTGGAGATCCTTAATCAACTATCCGAGGAGGAGAGATGTGTCTGCGAAATCATGCCAGCTTTTTCGAGGTCCCAGTCTGCCATCTCCAAGCATCTCAATGTCCTCTATGAGGCGGGGATACTGGACAGGAGGTTCGAGGGAAAGAGGACTCTCTACAGTATAAAAGACCCCCAGGTCTTCGAGATTATCAAAGCGGTGGATGTCCTGGCTTTGAAGCAGATATCTCAGCTTGCTGAGACCGGAAAAGTCATCGAAGGCTACATAAATAAGAGCTGATTCTAGGATTACTGAAGTTGAACTATGTTACTCGGAGGCATAAGAGGATGGTGAAGATCGAGATCTTAGGGACTGACTGTGCCAAGTGCAAGACCCTGGCCAAGAACGTGGATAAAGCCATTCAGGAGCTGGGAATTCAAGTGGAGGTCGTTAAGGTAGATAGCATTCAGGAGATCATGAACCGTGGCGTGATGATGATCCCTGCCCTCTACATCGATGGCAAAGAAGTAGCTATAGGTAAGGCTCCAAGCATTGAAGAGATCAAAAAGCTACTGAAGAAGTGATGGACGATATGGCGATTTTCTATGGTGTGAGAGTACCAAAATATGGCTGACAACATAAGCAAAGGCCTTTCCTTCCTCTCCAGGTACCTGATGGTGTGAATATTTGCGATCATGGCACTGAGCATCTGCATAGGCTATTTCGCCCCCCAGATAACTAGCTTCATCCTCTGCCTCCAGGTGGGCGCCACGTCCATTCCCATCGCCCAGGGCCTGATCCTCATGATGTACCCGCCCCTAGCGCCAAGGTGAAATACGAGGAGCTAGGGGATGTTTTCAAAGATCGAAAGGTTCTGGCCCTATCCCTAGCCCAGAACTGGTTTATAGGCCCTCTTCTCATGTTCGCCCTGGCGGTCATCTTCCAGGTGCTCTCCTATTCCATCTATGCGTATATATTCTATCACAGTCCTACAGAGGTCTCTGGGTATAGCTCATGGTGTAGCCGTTAACGTGACTATCATAGACATAGCCAGGAGCTTCTTCATCTATCTAGGGATTCCCTTCCTAGCGGGGATCATAACCCGATTTACCTTGATAAGGTCAAAAGGAAAGCTTGATTCCTGCCATACCCTCCATCACCCTGGTGACGCTCCTTTTCACCATCGTGGTGGTGTTTTCATTGAAAGGCTACTACATAGAGGAGCTGCCTATGGATGTGATGGATGATACGACGGATATGAGATGAATGGCTGGAGGTCCGGCTGAGGTAAAACTGATGAGCAATGCCATGGCTAACACTACCAGGCGAAAGATCATGGCCATTCCAATCGATGATGAGTAGAGAAGCTATGAAATAGCAGCGGCGTTGGGGGCCAATATGCTCGACTACTACCTAAAGCTCCTTGAAGGGGCAAAGCTGGTATCCATAAAAAATGGATCGATCTCTCCGGCGGAGTTCTGCGCCGGCTTCATGCAGGAAAGGGCAAAGAAAACGACAGGATCTTCGAGTAGATCCAGTGCCGGGATATCTGGTGCTAGGATATCCGGTGCTAGAATATCCGATACTAAGCCGAGGGAGTTGACGGAGATCAGACAGCTTCTGCCCTGCATCGCAGACAGCTCCAAGTTCAGGGTGATCGCCAAGTTTTCTCCGTCGCTTGGCGGGGCTTTGAAGGTCCGTAATATCAGTTGAAGGTAGGTATTGCTATCATAAAGCCTTGCCAGGCTTTGAGGGCCCTATCTTCAAAATCCCAACTACTGTGTAGATGAATTTTAATAGACAGCATCACTAAAAATAATATGAGGTAGCCGTGTTCATAGGCCATTTTGCCATCGCTTTCGTCCTGACAAGGTTGGTATCGATAAGGATAGCCCTCTTCAGAAGCACATAACCTTCCTAAAGTATCCTTACTCTCAATCCCTGATCCTCACTGGCCTTCTGGCCCTGGCAGTGGGCACGGCCTTAGCCGCAATATTTGGGACTCCTCTGGCGACACTGGTCTTCCTTCTTAGATCTACTTCTCACTGGATCCTGGATGCCGTTGCCCATCTGCCCGATCTGCCGATAATGGGATTTGGCAAGAGAGATAGGAAGGTAGATCTGGGATTATGGAGGCACGACCACATGGCTTTTGTGGCGGATTTCCTGTTCTATGCAGGGGTCACTATGGCCGTCCTTCCAGGCCGCCTGGTGCCAGGAGCTTTGGTTTTATGCGGCATACTTCACCAGGTCAATGTCAACTCCTTCTTCGGATTCACCAGAAAAAAATCCTTTAGGGACTCCACATTCTTATGCTCTCCTGACCCTGGCAGGCTTTGGACTCTTTATCTTCTTTGCATCAGGCAGAGAGATATAAGAGGTAATTATCAAAGAGATAAAATTCTTTGCGCCTTTATGTTTTTCGCTCTGGTCTCAGCATCAACACAAAGAGCATAGGAATGACGATCCCGGCCAGAAGGAATGTATCACGGTTATAGATGAGTGATTGTGCCTCAGAATCGCGCATACTCTCGTTTACAGTCTCGCAAGCTTAAATATCACATCCCAATAGCCGATGAATTTAACTATATTGGTGAAGAACATGCAAACGTGCGATCCATCCAAAAGAGCGGAACCAAGGGTCAGGGAACCAGGATAGACCGAAGAAAGACCACTGGGGCCAGATACATCCTTTTGCGGCCTGCAGGTTACCCGTTAAAAAGCCTCTTTCAGGAGTATCCGGTAGTATCAGAGCCTAAAATCTTCGAGCTCTATGCACGGGAGCAGTGGTATGGAGAGGTGGTGAAGCCCGGGTGTTACCTCTTCGACCGAAGACTCTACCCTGATTTCGCCTTTAGGGTGGTCCAGGTCTACCCCAAGTGCTCGGTAGTGGGCTCCGACACCACCATCAGGGTGGAACAGAAGGCCGAGAAGGCCAAGGAGAGCTACGACGTGGCCTTCGAGGACGTGGTGGGCCAGGAGATCGCCAAGCGCAAGGTCAAGATCATAGAGAAGTTTTTGGCGGACCCGGAAAAGTTCGGCAAGTGGGCCCCCAGAAACATACTTTTTTATGGCGTCTCTGGAACCGGAAAGACCATGATTGCCAAGGCCCTTTCGGCCGAAGCCAAGGTCCCCATGTTGGCGGTGAAGGCCACATCCCTCATAGGCGAGTTCGTGGGAGAAGGTGCCAAGCAGATCCACAGCCTCTACGAGAAGGCGGAGCAGATTGCGCCATGTATAATCTTCATGGATGAGCTAGACGCCATCGCCCTGGACAGGCGGTACCAGGAGCTGCGCGGCGATGTCTCCGAGATCGTCAACTCCCTTCTGACAGAGATGGACGGCATTCACAAGAGAAAGGGCGTCTGCACCATCGCCGCCACCAACAAGATAGAGTTCATAGACAGCTCCATTCGGTCCAGGTTCGAGGAAGAGATCGAGTTCAAGTTGCCAACCCAATCTGAAAGACTCCAAATCCTGGAGATGAATATGAAGACCCTGCCTGTAGAGATGGATGCGAGCGTGGATTTAAAGGCCGTTGCCAAGGCCACCGAAGGCTTCTCGGGCAGAGATCTGACCGAGAAGGTTCTCAAACCCGCCCTTCACCAGGCCATCATGGAAGACAGCATGGTCAGCCAGGCTTATCTGGAAGAGGCCATTGGTAGATCCAAGAAGGATTTCGGCAAGGAGCCGCCCAAGGAGATGTTCACTTAGAGAACCCTTTTTGCGGAGCTCTTTGCTTCCCTTTTCTTTCCTTTTGCCTTCTTACCTTTTTACTTACCTTTTAGCTCATCTTTCTACATTATACATGGAAGTCATTAAAGCAAGCCTTTTGTACTTCAAGGTCTAAATAACTCCTGGACTTTGTATGTGGCAGCTGATATTGAACAAATTTAGGCGCTTTCCCGCTCAGGAGAAGGTTATCAGGCTCATCCTTCAGAGAGGCTTTCAGGTCAATGACAGAAGTAGGGTGGTCTCAGGGGAGATAGAGATACCCCATGCCCAAATCGCCAAGGAGCTTGGCGTGGACCGAAGGGTCGTGGATACCACCGCCGGGGCCATAAGAAGCGATGAGGAGCTTTACAAAATCTTCAGAAACATCAGATCCATGATATTCCTGGGGGAGGTGGCGCCCATCCTCGAGCTTGGCGTTATAGAGATCACCCCTAACGATGCTGCCAGACATGGGATCTTGGGAAACGTGGCCAGTGCCGTGGCCAAATACGGCCTCAGTATACGTCAGGCGGTCTCGGATGATCCTTACTTCGTGGAGAGCCCCAAGCTTACAATAATCACCGAGGGGAAGATCCCGGGGGATCTGGTCAAAGTGCTCATGGAGGTAGAGGGAGTAAAGCGAGTTACGGTGTATTGATTACTTAATTACTTAGTTGCGGCGTACTGCTTAATCACTTATTACTTGATGGCAGAGGGCGCACCAAAGGATGAGCGCCTTGATCTGAAGTTTTGCCCGCCTGGTTGGTGATCCTTATGCATCCTGCCCTCCCGCTCTCTGAGAGGGCAAAGCCCATCTTTATCAAGACCTCTTTTGACCTGCCCCAGCCATGGATGAGGACCTCGGCGAGGTCCTCTGGCACGTCTATATCACAGCCGGTAAAGTAAGAGGCGTATATTCCTGCGCTCAGACCTGCCCTGCGACAGAAATCGATGTGTTTAGGAAAGCTCAGGCCCTGGTAACAGGTCCTGAACCTCGGGTCCCTGATAAGTATCAGATTGGTCCCTCCACCCTTGCCGGGAGATAGGACGACATCTCCTTCCATCCCTAGGACACCTCTGATCTCCTCCGGGCACAGGAGCGCCAGGTCCGACATGGCTATAAGCACATCTGATGGCCAGCCCATATCCGCCCATTCTTCTAGGAAAGAGTTGATGGCCTCATTGAGCTCCAGGCCAGACTCCCTCACATCAGCCCTTATGCCCTGCCTTCTGAGGCTCGTGTTGCCCGGCTTGAAGAGAATGGTGGCTCCACCGACACACGCAGAAGAGACGGCATCCAGGACGTCTTTTAACATGGAGATGGCTAAAAAAGCCCTTTCTTCAGGGGATAGAATAGGAGAAAGCCTGCTTTTTGCACCATCCAGCTTGAAAGGTACGAGTATTCTGACGGGCTGCACGCGACCGTTTCTTGGAGGGATGAGATAAAACGTTAACCCTTGAGGTGGCGCCTTATGACGTCCAGCTCCTTTGGCATGAAGAGGTGATCTCCGGAGCGGGGGTACTTGAGGCCTCTGAAGACCACTGCGGGGGTCCCGTCTCCTGCCTCGCCCATGAGGAGGTTGGCGGCACTTGCGATCTCATCGGCAACCGCTTCTAGAGTTATCTCCAGCTTCTTTCCGTGGATGTCGGCCTCGCCTCGCCAGTCGCGCAGGGTCCCAATGCCCGCCCAGCCCACGGCCACCGCGGCCACGCCGCATCTGAAAGGCCTGCCACATGTATCGGTGATGATGACTGCTACATCTTTTCCGTCTTTTCCCAAGGCCGTTCTTATGGCCTCGGCGCTGGCCTGAGGATCTTTGGGGAGAAGGAGAATCATCTCCGGGCCCACGTTGGACTGATCAATACCTGCATTTACGCCTATGTGGCCGAACCTGGTTACCACCAATAGAAATGGCTTTTCCAGAAGAACTTCCTCTGATTCATCCAGCACCGCCTGAACGAACCTCGGATCCTTATTTATGGAGGCAGCAATCTCTTCTGCTCTCTTGGTGGGACGGTAATCTTTCAGGTATCCGAACCTTCCCTCGGCCTTGGCCACTATAGTGCTGGCGATGCAAAGGACATCTCCATCTTTAAAATCGAAGAGGAATCTGAGGATGGAAGCCAGGTCATCCCTCTCACCAATGACCGGCACACCCCTGATCACGAAGCCTTCCATATCAGGCATATAGAACCACTATCACTCTGGCTGGCACTGGCCTTCTACGGATTTGGCGCCTATGTAATACAACCTGGCCTGGACCAGGAGATCCAGGAGGTAAGAGTAGTTCTCAGCCACCACCGTCGCTCTATCCCCGTCCTCCTTGGACCAGGCCAGGGCGCCGTAGGAATCGGCAAAGCGCTTCCAGAAACCTCTAGGGTAGAACCCCAGGCGGTATTTGGGAGGTGCTGTCCCCTCATCAGTGAAGGTAAGGGTAATCTTCTCTTCCATCAGGACCTGCTCACCCTCTCCACGACCTCGGCAAAGGCCAGGGTTCCCGAGATCTTTTTAATTTTGGCCTTGACGACATCGCCCTTGATCGTGCTCGGTATAAAGACCAGGAACTTGTCCACCTTGGCTATGCCGTCGCCCTTGTTGCCCACGGACTCAATTCTGAGCTCGTAGGTCTCTCCCTCTTCCAGGACATCCTTCTGTATGGTTGCGGTCGTCTTTCTCTTCTTCACGGGCCTGTGGGCTCCGCATGCGTCGCACTTGAGCATGAGGACCCTCTCGTTCTTGATAAGGTGAGTATCAGGAAGGCGGCACTCGGTGCAGACAACGTACTCTTCGAAGTAGGACTCGATCTGCTTGTTTATGGCTGCCTCAGAGAACTTGCCCTGAAAGATGCCACGATGGCCTTCTATCTTCCCTGCAGTTCCTAGCTCCTGAAGCAGGTACTTCATGAGGTGCTCAGGGTCCCTGTTGAAGGCATCGGCTATGGCCCCGAAGTTCTCCAGGACGGTGGCCTTGCCCTCGTAGAAGACCTTGGGGGTAGGGATGACGAATCTCTCCTTGGGCCCTTTAGTCGAAGGCATGCTTTTCATGGCCCTATCCAGGCCTGATAGGTAATCCTCCATTCTCACGCCCCGGACTCATCTATGATCTGTATGGGAGTCGGGAGCTTGTGGCCTGCTCTGCGCAGAGCGATCTTGGCTTCTTCTACGAACTCGGTTGGGACACCCAAGGTGAAGATCTTCTGTCCTGAATCCACCTGGGCTGCGGTGCCTACCGCCTTGCCAAAAGCCATGCGCATGCCGCTGGAGACACGGTCTGCGCCTGCGCCGGTGGCCTGCTTGTTCTCCCTTATGACATGATGGGGATAGACTCTGAGCTTGAGATTAAAGTTGGTCCTTCCTGCTACCTTGAGAAGGTAACGATTTGCTGCAACCCTTGCCGCCTCAAGAGCTATGTGCCTTATCTGGCAGGGCTCCCTGGCGACCAGAGTCAGAGTAACTGGAAAGGTCGCCTGAAGGTTACCCATATCATAATGTACTACTTTGCTTCCAGGAACGCCGCCCATGTACTCCCTGCGGGTGTAAGGGCGCTCGATCCTCCTATACATACTTCCCGGTTTTCGTGCCGTATTAAATTCCTCCAGGTACAGAGTAACTCAGATGGCCCGCCTGGTTTATAAGTCTTACACCTGTTTGGGGTCCATCAGGTCGTTATGGGGGTCGAGGCTGAGATCTCCCCTGCCAGAGGAGCCTCCATAAGCCTTCTTACCTCCTCCTTGCTCGAGGCGTTCGCCAAGACCCACATGAGCTTGACCACGGCGACCTCGGGGAGCATATCCCCGCCCTCCAGGGCCCCAGCCTCCAACATATATCTTCCAGTATCGTAGACCCTATCGCAGATCCTGCCCCTGAGGCACTGGGAGGTTATAATCACTGGAATGTCTTTCTCGGTGGCCTTTCTTATGGAGTCTATCCAGTTGGAGGCCACGTGACCCAGGCCCGTGCCCTCTATCACTATCCCCTTGTAGTCGGCATTTATATAGTAATCAAGGACCTCAGGGGAGGCTCCCGGAGAGTACTTCACTATGGCACACTTGGGCTCCATCTTATCCCTGACCTCCAGATCGACCTCGCCCCTGCGGCGGTAGGGTATGTTGGCCTCGATCTTCCTGCTCAGGTAATCCACGCGACCGATGGTGGGCCAGTTGATGGACCAGAAGGCGTCTCTCCTGGAGGTATGCATCTTCCTGACCCTGGTGCCCCTGTGAATGGAGCAGTAATTGTCGCTGGTTGTGCCGTGCATCACCACCACCACCTCAGCTATATCGCTGGTAGCAACAGTGGCGGCACAGATGGCATTCATGGAGGCATCGCTGCTGGGCCGGTCCGAGGACCTCTGAGAGCCCACTAGGATCACAGGCACCGAGGTCTTGAGGATGAAGGAAAGCGCGGCTGCCGTGTACATCATGGTATCGGTGCCGTGAGTGATGATGACGCCCTGGGCCCCGTTCCTTATCTCCTCGGCTACGGCGTTGGCCAGGGCGATCCAGTACTCGGCCCTCATGTTCTCGGATAGAATGGTATAGATGACCCTGGCGTTGTAGTTGGCGATCTCCTCCAGCTCGGGGATGGCGGCTATGATCTCCTCTGCCGAGAACTGGCTGGTGACGGCGCCCGTCCTATAGTCCACCTTGCTGGCTATAGTGCCACCCGTGGAGAGTATAGATACCAGAGGTAGCCCTTCCCTGCTCTTCAGGGGCTTTACAGGGGGCTTGGTCTCCGTTCCCTTCCCTACTAAGGCTACCTTGGACTCGGAAAGCTTGAGCCCTATATTGTACCCGTTGTCCAGCTTCAGCACCACGTAACCCTCCCGCCGGGACGGCATGAGGATTCCCTCATAGGTAACCCCCTCCCTCACGGCAGAGACTCGGTCTCCCAGGTCCAGCATCTCAACCATCGACTGAGAGATTTGTCCGGCAAACCTAAAAACGTTGCCATTAGCCCGACATTTTCTTTGAATCAGCATCAATCTTTAATAATCAAAAGTGAAAGTCAAGGGCCTGGTAAAGCATTAGGTAGAATGAGGCAGAGCATGATTTACTTCGTTACCAGCAATAAGGGCAAGTTTGCCGAAGCCAGGGAGGTCTTTGTGGACCTGGTGCAGAAGAACATAGGCTATCCAGAGCTTCAGGCCGACACCCTGGAAGAGGTGGTGGCCTTCGGCCTGGTGGATGTGACCGCAAGGCTAAAAGGCCCAGTGATAATCGAGGACGCCGGGCTCTTCATCGAAGGCCTCAAGGGCTTTCCAGGCGTCTATTCGGCCTACGTGCAAAAGACCCTGGGAAATCCGAGCATACTGAAGCTCATGGAAGGCGTTGAAGATAGGAGGGCTTACTTCGCCTCCGTCGTAGGCTACGCCGAGCCAGGGATGGAGCCCGTCACCTTCAGGGGCGAGGTATTGGGAACTATAGGCTTTGAGGCCAGGGGAACCATGGGCTTTGGCTACGATCCCATTTTCTACCTGGGTGATAATAGCCTGGCCCAGATTGGAATTGAGGAGAAGAACAAGATATCTCACCGCGGACAGTCTATGAGGGCTTTGAAGGAATGGCTTGATTACAGGCATTCCTGAGCAGATCTCCACCACATAAGCCCTTTCTAACAAAACCAAGGTGACAGACAAATGTATGTGTATAAATGTAGTAAAAGGAATCACTGATCCAGGTCTTCCCTTCTACATGAATGGGACTACCCGATTCCAGGCTATGGTTTCGTTAGACGCGCAATACATGCAATAAAGTAGGGTATGATTCCGTTGCTCAGATCCCCCTTCGCATCAAAGATAGCATAATTGGCCTAACCCACATCGCGGGTCCCAGGAAAAACATGGTTCCTCTGCATACAGTAAAGGCTTTAGAGAAAATTGCCATGCAGCTTGGAACGGCCATAGTTAGAATGAAGGCACAGCAAGCCCTTCGTGAGAGTGAAAGAGAGCTTCATAAAGCTAAGGATGATCTGAAGCTAAAGGTTCTGGAAAGGACATCCTGGCTTCAGGAGGTTAATGAGGCTCTACCGGAGGAGATGGCGAAGCACAGGGAGACGGAAGCAGAACTCCTCAAAGCCAGGGAGGCTGCAGTCGAGGCCAAAGCAGCCTTCCTGGCCAGCATGAGCCACGAGATAAGGACCCCATGAATCCCATCATCGGCATGATCAGCACCCTGGAGGAGACGGATCTAAATACCGAGCAAAAAGAGTGCATCGAGACCATAAGAAACAGCGACCAAGCCCCCCGTCATAAACGATATACTAGACCTATCCAGGATAGAACGTGGAAAGGCCTAGCTGGAATGTCAGCCGTTCAGATTGATGACCTGCATAGAGGAGGCCATAGATCTTGTCGCATCCTCAGCCGGTACTAAAGGATCTGACTATATCCTACTGATCAGAAGGCTTCGTGCCTGAGAATGTGGTAGGGGATGCATCGAGGATACGCTAGGTCCTGGTCAACCTCCCGAGCAATGCCGTCAAATTTACTGATAAAGGTGAGGTAGAAGTCTTAGTCCAGGCAGCCGGAGGAGCGAGTGGCGACAAGGGTACTGGTAGCTGCTGTGAGATATAATTCTCTGTAAGGGACACAGGCATAGGCATATCCGAAAAAGCCCTGCGTAATCTGTTCCACCCCTTTTCCCAGGCTGATGCCTCCATCTCCAGGAGGCATGGTGGCATGGGCCTGGCCATAAGCAAGCGCCTGGTGGAGATCATGGGCGGAAGGATTTGGACTGAGAGGAGGCCGGGCCTGGGCAGCACATCCTATTTCACTTTAGTGATGAATGGTACCTCCACCATACCTGACAAAGCCCTTAAAGCAAGGCCTGAGTTCTCAATCGAATTTAAAACAGACAAGGACCTGCGCGTCCTTTCAGCTGAGGACAATTTAGTCAACCAGAGGATTGCCCATCTCATGCTCAAAGAGCTAGGGCTACAAGGCTGATGCTGTGACAGAGGGAATAGAGGTTCTCCAGGCCCTTGAACGGCAGCCCTATGACCTTGTCCTCATGGACGTTCAGATGCCTGAGATAGGATGGTCTTACAGCTACCAAAGAGATACGCAGGCGTTGGCCTCTGGGTCCTAAGATCATAGCCATCACTGCCCATGCCCAGGAAGGCGACAGATAGGTTTCTAGAGGAGGGCATGGACGGGCACATAAGCAAGCCGGCGCAGGAGGGAGAGCTGGGGGAGGTTCTCACGATGTGCGTCGTGGGGGCCCAGCAGCACGCGGGTAAAGAAACCTGCAGCTTGTAGCCGCTTTTCTAGAAAGCAATACTAAAACAGAAATCAAGTTAATCCTTTATGCCTTTAATAAGCTCTCCAATACTATCGTTGCCTAGAAAGATTGCCCCTAGAAACGTGATACTTTACCATGATTATTTCAAAATTAGAAACATCTATAGAAATGGGCGTCGCGGCTCCAAAAGCCCGCTCCAAGTAACACAACACCCTGAATCAAACCAAGGATGCGCTGTATAATATAGGTCATCGGTCAATCTTCGCTAAAGGGATACCAAAATGACCGATTTCCCCAACATCGAGGTGATCTGAGGGTGTGATCTTCATCGTAGAACGAGGTCCGCCCATCGAGCTGCCTTCTTCTGTACACTTATGCCCATTTCCGTGCATGGATTGGGCCTTATCTGTAGCTTTTGAACGAAATCTAAAAAAGACGGGAGAAGAAACGAGAGAAGGCATGAAGGGTCCAGCCCCAGAATCTAAGGAATCTATCGAGAGATCTTCAGGATTGATATTGTGGTAACCATGGAATTCTCAGTCGTTGTACCGGCGCTGAATGAGGAGAGCTACATAGAGGAATGCCTGAGATCGATCTCTAAGCAGACCCTTCCCAGAGAGAGCTACGAGATCATAGTCTCCGATGGGGCAAGCAGGGATAGGACCGCTGAGATCGCCAGGAAATATGCCGACAAGGTAATCATCTCTGAGCGACGGGGAATTTGGTGGGGAAGGAACCTGGGAGCAAAAGCCGCTAAGGGCAAGTATCTGGCGTTCATCGATGCCGATACTAGGATCAAGGAGAACTACCTTGAGACGGTCCAAAAGCATTTGGATAGAGGGGCCGTCGGGCTGACCGCGGCCTACGATGTAGATGGCAGCTGCTTAAAGACCAGGATCCTGGGGTGCATGAGCTGCTACTGCTGGTGGCTCAGCTCCAAGGTGGGTAGCACCCGGCTGATAGGCATAAACCTCTGCGTGCCCAGGGAGGTTTTCTTAAAAGTTGGTGGCTTCAAGAACTACGCCCTGGAGGACGCCGTCTTGGATAGGGAGCTCAGGAAGGAAGGGGAGACGTATTTTCTGATAAAGAAGCTGGCTGTGACGTCTCCAAGAAGGCTCAAAGCCTATGGTGCAGCCGGCCTTTGCAGGTATTACCTCGAGCTTGGGCTGGTGGACAGCGGAAGAATAAAGCGCCCGTATATAAAGAAGTACATAAAGCATCAGAGGTATTCTCCTATACGTTGAGCCCCCATCTCAAAGAATGGAGGGAGATCTCCTCCCACTTATTCGTTCCTCCTTCTTTACCCAGATTTCTTTTCCATCCTGAGACGAAAGCCATAGCTATTCAACTGTTGAGTGAGTTATCCCTTCGTTTGCTGAAAGAAATATCTTCAGGGCAATTTATCCTGGGGAAGGCTCGGCCTTCAGCTTCACCATAGCGCTTCAGCCTTACGATCTGGTCTTCAGGGGCCAGAAGATAAGAATCTCAGGGGAGATCTCTCCATCCAAGGTAGCTGAGCCTTGAGGGATCGTCCCACCGAATTTTTTAAAAGCAAATCTCATTGGGTCCTCTGCATTCCGTAAAGGGATATTACTCTCTCTAAAGTATCTGCCTCCTCAGGAGATTTATCTGCCCTTACCACCATCAGCTTTGGGAACCTGAGAGCATAGCCCGATGATGAGCCCCTCGAAGAGCTTGGTCAAATCGGCCAGATCCTTATCAGTCTGTCCTGTGGACACTCGTCCCACCTCCAGGAACTGACCGGTCTCCAGATCCCAGCAGGCCAATCGATATTAGGAAAGAAAACTTGCCCTCCGTCCCTCGACCCAGGTCGCTCCCACCACCAGGTCCAGGGTCTCTACTTACCGAAGACCAGGCTTACGATGCCCGACACCAGCCCCCTCTTCTGGGGATACCACCTCTGAACCACGGTTAGGGCCGGGAGGTAGACGAAACTGGAGAACATGCCTGTCAGAAAGGCCCGGGCGTATATCCAGGTCAGGCTAGGGGCCAGACCGGCGACGATGACGCTTAAGCTGCATCCGATAGTGCCTAGGGCAATCATTGTCCTGGTGCCGTAGAGTTCCTGCCACCTTCCAACCAGGAACATGAAGATGCCAACAGCTGAGAGCATGAAGAAAAGAATATTTCCAGCGGCCCCCTTTCCAACGCTGAACATCTCCTGCCAGACGGGGGACATCACCCCCGGAAAACCGAAGTTGAGGGCCCCTGGCCAGGATATGGCTATGCAGCATCCTATAACAGTTAATAGGCCTTTATTCTCAGTGGAGATCATCCCTATCTTTTACCTCCATGACCAACGCCGACCTAATGCTGATCTCATGTATTGCCTCCGTGCGCCGTGTGGGCAGTTAGCTCACCTTCGTGAAGCTCTTAGCTATTTAGTTTGCTAGCCGAAGGCTCCTACCAAGAGGCGGGTAGCCCTTGCCTATCCCGCCGAATCATCGAAAACTATTTCAATTCAAGTTTGTAATGATTAATTTGTTAGACCCCCTTCAAGGCAGGTCCATCCAGGATCCGGTTTCTTAAATAAAGAATGGGGTGCGATGGAAGACCATGAAGATAGATAAGAAAAAGGCTAAGCAAGAGGAGAGAAGAAAGAAGGCAGAGGCCAGAGGGCAAAAGCCCATAAAATAGCGCTGCTGTCTGAAGGTCCTCGGCGCAAAGATGACTGATACTTAACGGGGATAGAGGTGTCTTTGCCCAAATTATATTTTGACAGGTAAAATATTTAATTCCCATTAACTTTATAACACCAGCATTTCGGACGTCCGTTTTACAAAAATTAATCCTCTTTATCCAGCTTTTGAGCAACCAGTAGAAGGGAATAGGACCCATCCACATCCTCGACCGTGGGGTATGCCAGGAGGTAAGAGAGGAGACGTATCATCTCCGGCGTGTGCACGGCTGGGTTATCGGAGAGCCTTTGCCGTATCAGCTGAGCGCTGAAGAGCTGCTGCTCTCTCTTGAGGAGCCTGTTGGACCAGGACTGCCCAAGCCTGTAGACCACCGGCATGTGGTGGCTCTGGACCAGCCTGCTCAAGGACCCGAAATCAAAGAGCTGCTTGTGGCACCGGTTTCTGGGAAGGCAGGCAACAGTGCGGGGCTCGGAAAGCACATTTGGCACCGAGCATATGAGAAAACCTCCAGGCCTCAGAGCTTTGGAGAACTGGGAGACGGCGTGGTGGGGATCGGCCAGGTGCTCTAGGGTCTCGAAGCTGACCACGGCCGAGAGGGATTCTTCCTTTATATCAGGGGCCAGGTCCTGGTCATCCAGGTTTTTCACGAAAAATCTGATGCTTTTGTCCCGGTACCTCTGGGACGCCAGATCTGCCATCAACTGGTTGCTGTCGATTCCAATAACGGCCTTTGCTACCCGGCAGAGCTCTTCTGTGCCATATCCCAGGCCACAGGAGATATCGGCTACCAGATCGGGTTTATAGGGCTTGAGGAAATCCGCGGCAAAGAGGTAATGGCCCAAGTGCTCCAGCTTCATCCAGAGGTGAGGATCTTTAGGGTCGAAAGGGTCCACCTGATCCCAGCCAAAACCACCATGCTTTGAGTCCTGCGATATCATTTCCAGTCCTCATCTCTCCTGCGTCTTAATTCAGTTTTCCTCTGATTTCAAGGAATATCTACCATTGGTATCTGCCATGGACGGCTATGATCATTCTCGGGCTTAATCGGGGTGAGCCTTAATGGAGGTATAGATATATCGGCAGAAGGTAGGATTTTATTGGAGCGTTGTGGAAAAATAATAGAAAGATGTTCGAAGTTAGCGTGCAAGTATGTTATCCCAAGAGCGGCCCAGGAGGCCAATGAGGTTTACAGGATCCGCACTGATTGAACGATCTACGCAGTCCTTGTCATCTACACCTGATCCAAGAAGCTACCCATAAGTCTCAACATCAATATGCGCACCTGGGCGGCCTTCACACCGCCATCTCGGTTCTTCTGCTGCAGAAGCTCCTCTCCAGCGATGTCTCCATAGACCGGCTGCTCAGCGAGGCCCTGTTTAATCAGATATGGATAGTGTTAAAGGCAACTGCCCTTCTGGTAGCTGCCCTCTCCTGGTTCCTGAACAAAAAAGACCTTCTACGCCCATTGATGATATTATGTAACTCCTTGCTGAATTTTGATCTGTTTGCGACCACCCCCTCTCCTAGTGATAAGGCTTTCTGAGGTCACATCCTCTCTGGAGGCTGTGCTGGACCTCCATCACAATCCTTGGACTGCTTTTCCTAGACTTCCTTAGCTTGACCACAACGCTTCGGGCAGTTCTGCTTGAGTTCCTCCTGATAATAGCAGGAGTCGCCGTCTTTGCGCCGCCCATGGTGAAGATCGTCCTCAGCTGCATCTCCAGGAAGATGTACGGCCTTGAGTCGAGCCTCGAAGAGACCATGAGGCATCTTGGAAACACCATGAGCGCGGCCATTACCGCCGTCGTATTCACCTATATCAGAAGGTTCTCGTAAGCCGCTTATGTCCAGCCAGGCGCTCGTCTCCTGGGGGACGTAGCTTATCCTCTTCCTGACCTCGACGCCTTCCTTGACCACATCGAAGCCAAAGATGTGAGCCTCACCTGGGTGGGCTTGAACTGGGTGGTGAGAATCCTCATAAGAGTGGTCTTACCTGAGCCCTTGGGGCCAGCAGAGCAAATACATCGTCGGCATTGATCGAGGTCGACGCCACCCAAGGTTTTGGCCCTACCCGAATAAACCTTAACTGGATCTTTTACTTCGATCGCCTGCATCACCCTGGATTGAACTCGATGCTATTTAGTCCTCTGACCTGACAGAATTTAGCACGAATTTCATTACAAAAGGTAGCTAAATGCTAGACTATCTATAAGGATATCGTAAGGATATCATCTCAGATATCATCGGTTATTGGCGACTACCGGTGCAGACGTCTGATTTCTCGATGGAAATAAGTACTCCAAATCATACTCTCCAAGGAGAGATGGAAGAAGCTGATCACGTGACCTCGAAGGATCACTCATCCTGGAGCGCCGGTAGAAATCAGAGATGTTTGAGCCAGAAAGGCATGATTGGCCTTATCGCCATTCTAAGTGCCTTTGTGCC
>CAZKWM010000012.1:0-6313 GCA_964556405.1 uncultured Methanotrichaceae archaeon
CGCAATAAAGAAGGAGGCCTTGCGTTGGGTATAAGCGACGTCATACCTGTCCCGGCAGCTCTGGACGACGAGCTGGAAAAGTGGACGATCTGGGGCAGGCCCATTGCCGATGTCTGGTTTACTACTACTGAAAACATTCACCGGATCATAGAGATGGGCCCCATAAAGAACGTCTTAAACTGGGGCAGAAAGAACTCGGTATACTTCCTCATGCAGCCCATGGGCTGCTGCGGTGTGGAGATGTTCGTCTTCGGTGCTGCGCCCTATGATAGCGACCGTTTCGGGTGCATTCCCAGAAACACGCCGCGCCAGACCGATGTTATGATCATCTCGGGCTATATCACCAGGAAGTATCTGCCGGTGATAAAGAACCTCTGGGAGCAGATGCTTGAGCCCAAGTGGGTTGTGGCCATAGGCGAATGCGCCATTTCTGGTGGACCTTTCTACGATTCCTACAACATCATCCAGAACACGGCCGACTACTTCCCCATAGACGTCTTCGTTCCTGGCTGCCCACCAAGGCCCGAGCAGTTCATTGAGGCCTTGACCAACCTCCAGGACAAGATCAAGCAGCGCAAGGATAACAGGAGAGGCTATTAGGAGGAATCCTTTCTTGACGAATGCAAATGACGTTTTAAGCTCCCTCCAATCTGCCTTCCCAGGGGCCTTGACAGAGCCCAAGGTGGAGTCGGAGATGCGGCTTTGGGTCGCTGTCGACTCCAAGAAGATCGTTGACGTGTGCAAGTTCATGCGGAACAAGCTGGGCTTCGATCACTACTCCGGCTGCGCAGGCGTGGACTGGATTGCGAAGAAGGAGTTCGAGGTCGTAGAGATCATGGCCAGCCACGACACGTCCAACTCAGTGGTTGCCATGCTCAAGGTCAAGACCCCACGTGACAAGCCCTCTGTTCCATCCTTGACCGGCCTCTTCTGGAATGCCAACTGGTATGAGCGGGAGGCCTGGGAGATGTTCGGCATCAACTTCGAGGGTCACCCCGAGCTTTACCCCCTGATCCTGGTGGATGAGCTGGTAGGCTCATGGCCCTGGAGGAAGGACTTCAAGGGCTACCCCGACACGACCACCGGCAACAGGATCGTGGAGACGGTCACCAATGATGGCTACCTCGAGTACTCCGTAGCACCCCACCCAGCCGAGGTAGAGGCAGGGACGGTCCCAAAAGAGAGGCCCAAGTACCCGAGCTTCAGGGAGAGGGAGGAGCGCGATATCAAGTCGGACTCAGAGATGATCATGCACCTGGGCCCCCAGCACGCCATGGTCCCTGGTCCTTTCCTTCTGGATGTCCTGGTAGAAGGCGAGCGCGTAAAGAAGGCTTACCTGGATATCGGCTACATCCATAAGGGCATCGAGAAGATCATGGAGAACAGGACCTGGCTCCAGGGAATCACTTACACTGACAGAATGTGCTACGTCGCCTCCCTGACTAACAACGAGTGCTACTGTGGAGCTGTAGAAAAGCTCCTCGGCCTCGAGGTTCCCTTGAGGGCTCAGTACATAAGGGTCATTTTGGAGGAGCTTTCCAGGATTCAGAGCCACCTCATAGGCGCGGGCGAGTTCCTGACCCTGATCGCAGGAGTCGGCTTTGCTCCCTGGCAGTACATGATCATAGACAGGGAGGGCATCATATCCTTGATAGAGAGCGTCACAGGGGCTCGGCTTACCCACACCTTTGTGCGCTTCGGTGGCGTCAGAAACGATTTGCCCGAAGGCTTTGCCGATCAGTGCAGAAAGACCCTGAAGTATACTGAGGAGAGAACCAAGGAGTACATAGAGCTCTTTGAGCAGGACCCTATCTACCACATGAGGATGGATAATATAGGGGCTATCAAGCCAGAGGACGGCAAGCGTATGGGCGCTGCGGGACCGGTGCTGAGGGCTACTGGCGTTGATTATGACGTGAGGAAGATAGATCCTTATCTCATCTACCCCGAGCTCGACTTCAAGGTGATCACTGGAACCAAGGGCGACTCGGCCGACCGCATTGACGTCCGTCTGCGTGAGATTCTGGAGAGCATCCACATCATAGAGCAGTGCCTGGACAGGATCCCTGAGGGGCCGATCAGGACTGAGGCCAAGATACCCAAGAAGATACCGGCAGGTGAGGCCTACTACAGGGTCGAGGACCCCAGAGGCGAGATGGGCATGTATGTCATAAGCGATGGTGGAGACAAGCCCTACCGCGTAAAGGTAAGAGGACCATTCTATGCCACTTTCCAGACCTTGACGCCGCTTCTAGAGGGTATGTACCTGGCAGATGTGGTAGCCACCGCGGGCAGCATGGACGGCTGTCCATCCGAGGCTGACAGATAGGGGGGAGTGGAAATGGATGGAATAATTGAAGCCATCAGTTCGTTTGCTTCCCAGCAGCCAGCAATTTTCGCTCTGATCATAGGGATCATTGGTGCTGCGGTCATCGCAGGCGTGGTCAACGTCGGAGCAATGCTGGTGATCTGGGGAGAAAGAAAGGTCCTGAGTGATTTCGTCCAAAGATACGGTCCTAACCGTGTGGGCGGCAGATGGGGTATCCTTCAGCTAGGTGCTGATGCGGTCAAGTTCTTCACCAAAGAGGACAGCATTCCCCAAGGAGCAGATAGGGCTGTCTTCGTCTGGGCGCCCATCGTGGTCTCCATAGCCACCATGATGGTCGCAGCAGCCATACCCTTCGGGGCCTTGCACATAGGAGGTAAGGATTATCCTTTAGTCGTGGCCAATATGGATATCAGCGCCTTTTACGTAGAGGCGGCTTTGAGCATTATGGCCATTGGCGCCTTCATGGCAGGTTACAGCTCCAACAACAAGTATTCCCTTCTTGGCGCCTTCAGAGGCGTTGCCAGGATGATCGCCTACGAGGTCCCCATGGGAGTTTGTGTTGTGGCCGTGGCAGTCATGGCCCATAGCTTGAACCTGGTAGAGATCGTCCAGAACCAGACCCTCTGGTATGCCTTCGCCCAGCCTATTGGATTCATTATCTTCCTCATAGCCCTGGTGACGGACCTGGGAAGAATACCCTTCGACCAGAGCGAGGCTGAAGAGGAGATCATATCCGGTTACAACACCGAGTACGGTGGAATCCGGTTCGGTCTTCTGTACTTCCAGGAATACAACAACATGGTCCTGGGGTCGATTCTTCTGGTCCTCATGTTCCTAGGCGGCTGGCATGGGCCCATCATACCCATACCCCTCCTGGACATAATCTCGCCCTTGATATGGCTATTTATGAAGGTAGTAATAGTTATGTGGGGCTTGATATGGATCAGAAGTTCCCTCTTCAGATTGAGAATCGATCAGGTAACTGATCTGGGATGGAAGTGGATGCTGCCATTATCCATACTCAACCTGGGATGGGCCATAATCATAGGGTCTTACTTTGCGTGAGGTGGCATTGAGATGTTGAAGAGAATGATGATCAAAAACTTCAGCTGGCCTTTGAAGACCGCGAGAAAAGCGCCAGAGATGACCAGGCAGTACCCTGAGTATATGATGGAGCTGCCTGCAGCCGAGCGCGGTATTCACGAGTTGGATGCCACCACATGCATAGGCTGCGCATCCTGCGCCAGGGTATGTCCCAATAGCTGCATAGAGATGGTCTCCTTCAAGTTCGGAAATCCTCTAAAGAACAAGAAGATGCAGTACCCGAGAATAGACTATGGTCGGTGCATGTTCTGCGGCCTGTGCGTGGACGAGTGTCCCGTAGAGTGCCTGAAGATGGGCCAGAAGGTGACCATGGCGGGCTGGACCAGAGAGGACATCATCAAAGGTCCAGAAACGATAGCTACCAAGATGCTCACCGCGGCCGAGGTCAAGGCTGCTGAAGAAGAAGCCAAGAGAATCGCCGCTGAGAAGAAGAAGGCTGTGGCTGCCGCAGCTGCTGCCAAGGAGAAGGCCGGTGGAGCTAAAGCCCCTGCCGCTGCGGCTGGCGAAAAGAAGCCCCCTGCCAAGAAATCTGCGGCTGCCAAGTCCCCTGAGTCTGCGCCCGGCGGAGGTGCATCCTGATGTCCGAAAAGTCCGGAGTAAGCGTTGTCAGATCTATATTCGAGCTGGTAGTGCTCCTTCTGGCTCTGGCCGTAATCTTCGGCGGCCTGGCAGTGGTGCTCTTCCTCTCCCCATGGTCCCAGACGGTTATTCAGAAGATCTTCGACATAAGATTCTTAATCGAGCTTGGGTCCTATCTGGCAATAGCAGCCATCGTTGTGCTTCTCTCGGCCCTGGTGGTCTACTCCAATAACGTGGTCCACAGCGCCCTTTACCTTCTGGGAAGCTTTGCAGGTGTTGCCGCCCTGTACGTCCTCCTGAATGCCACCTTCCTTGGTGTGGCCCAGGTTCTAGTGTACATAGGCGCAGTCGGCGTCCTGATACTCTTCGCTGTGATGCTTACCAGGAAGACGATCGTGGAGGAGTCCCATGGTGAATTATAAGATAATCATTCTGACGCTGGCCTTTCTGTCGGCGCTTTTCGCCTCTCTATCCATGACCCCTTGGGGCCAGGTGGTCGGTGAGAAGACGCCCTTCACCTACGTTCCCCAGGAGGGCAACAGGGTGCCAGAGAGCGGCATAGGAAACATCGGATTGGAGATCTTCACACTCTATGTCTTCCCCTTCGAGATCCTGGCCCTCGTCCTGACGGCAGCCCTGGTCGGTGCCATATACATCGCCAAGAAGGAAGTGGCTTGAGGAGGTATGAACTGATGATAAGGAGGAGGGAAAAATGATCCCAGTGGAGCTGTACATACTGCTCTCATCCATAATGTTCACCCTGGGGCTTTATGGCCTCGTCACTCAGCGTAATGGTATCAAGCTGATGATGTGCATAGAGCTCCTGCTGAACAGCGCCAATATAAACCTCGTCGCCTTCTCGGCCAACCAGCCCAACGCCAATGGTCAGGTCTTTGCCCTGTTCTCCATTGCGCTCGCTGCAGCCGAGGCCGGGGTCGGTTTCGCCATACTGATATCGCTCTACAGGCTCTACGGAACCATAGACCTGGATAACATCAACGCCCTGAGGTGGTAAACGGTGTTCAGTGATTTCGCTTACCTGATCGTGGGCCTTCCAGTTCTGGCCTTCGTCCTGTGCCTTTTCTTCGGCTGGCACCTGCCTAGGGGCGGAGGATTTATGACGGCCCTGGCGACTTTTGTAGGGCTTATAATATCTTGGGGCATTTACAAGGAGATGCCCGCCTTACCAAACGGCATACTGCACCAATCGATGCCCTGGTTCGCCAACTTCAACGTGGGCATACTGGTAGACCCCCTGGCTATATCCATGCTCCTCATGGTCACCTTCGTGGTCACCCTGATCCACACCTACGCCAATGCGTACATGGACGGGGATCCGGGAGCTGCCAGATACTTCGCCGAGGCTGCTCTTTTCACGGCCTCCATGCTTGGATTGATCTACTCCGATAACTTACTCCAGCTCTTCATATTCTGGGAGCTCGTAGGACTGTGCTCTTACCTGCTGATAGGCTTCTGGTACAGAAAGCCCAGTGCCGCAGCCGCAGCCAAGAAGGCCTTCCTGACCACCAGGGTCGGTGACGTCCTCTTCCTGCTGGGCATCGTCCTTCTATACAACAACATGGCCAGCCTCAACCTTCACCTGGCTCCTGGTGAGTATCTCCTCCAGTTCCCGGTGATCTACAAGTATCTGGCCTTGATACCCCCAACCCAGCTCACCTTCATTGCCCTGTGTCTCCTGGGCGGTGCGGTTGGTAAGTCCGGTCAGTTCCCCCTGCACGTCTGGCTGCCAGATGCCATGGAGGGCCCAACCACGGTCTCTGCCATGATCCACGCAGCTACGATGGTTACTGCAGGCGTCTACCTGGTGGCCAGGATGTTCCCGCTCTTCTACGCGGCACCCAATGCCCTGACGGTAGTGGCCCTGGTTGGAGCCTTCACTGCCCTCTTCGCAGCGACCATGGGATTGACGTCCTTCGACATCAAGAGAGTCCTTGCCTTCTCAACAGTGAGCCAGCTTGGCTTCATGATGGCAGGCCTTGGTGTCGGATCGGTAGTTGGAGCAGCTTCAGTCGGAATCTCCATATTCCACCTGATCGGCCACAGCTTCTTCAAGGCCCTCCTCTTCCTGTGCGCTGGCTCGGTCATTCACGCCGTCGGAACCAACGATATGCGTGAGATGGGCGGCGTTGGGAAGTACATGAAGTGGACCGCTTACACCATGCTGATAGGCGGTGCATCCCTGGCGGGCTTCCCCTTAACCACGGGATTCTTCTCCAAGGATGAGATCATCGTTACAGCCTATGAGTACGGCTTGGCCCAGAGCTTCATACCCTACCTGTT
>CAZKWM010000012.1:6413-8539 GCA_964556405.1 uncultured Methanotrichaceae archaeon
CTCTTGAAGGGCTACTACCAGCACGAGATCTACACCCAGTGGTTTGCTGAGAAGGTAATCTACGGTACCTCCATAGTATGCAACATGATCGACATCAAGATCGTCGACGGTGCCCTCAACTGGATAAGCGAGGTCCTAGTAGCCTTCGGAGGCGGGGTCAGGAAGGTCCAGACCGGAGTTGTTCAGAACTACATCACAGCAGTCATGCTGGGAGTGGTGGTTCTAGTGGTTGTGATTGAGATAGCCTTGCAGGTGGGCTTCGTATGATATCAAACGCGATAACCTTAATGATCGCAGTGCCTCTAATAGGCGCTGTGCTCTGCTTTGCGGCGAAGTCCCAGGCTAGAATCGTGGCGCTGGTAGCGTCCATGGTTCCCCTGATCATATCCCTGCAGATGTACACGGGCTTCGATAAGACTTCGAAGCTGATGCAGTTCGTCGAGAGCTATAACTGGGTTCCATCCCTGGGTGTGAAATACACAGTGGGCGTGGACGGCATAGGAATGCCTCTGGTGCTCCTGTCGACCATAGTCTCGGTCCTGGTGATAATATACTCCTGGGGAGAGCACGACAGGCCTAACCAGTTCTTCGCCCTCCTTCTCCTGAATGAGGTGGGCGTCTTAGGCGTCTTCACGTCCCTGGACTTCTTCCTGTTCTACATATTCTGGGAGGTTGTCCTGATACCCATGTTCTTCCTGATCGGAAACTGGGGAGGACCAAGGAAGAGCTATGCAGCCATTAAGTTCTTCATATACACCCATATAGCAAGCCTGGTAATGCTCCTGGCAATCTTTGGGCTCTACTTCACCTACAGGATGCCTGATGGATCCAGGACCTTCGACATGTTGACATTGATCCAGGCCACCTCAGACAAGGTATTGTTCCCACCGGCTCTGATCAACCTGATCTTCGCAGGTTTGCTCCTCGGCTTCTTGGTAAAGATGCCAGCCTTCCCATTCCACACCTGGCTTCCTGACGCCCACGTCGAGGCGCCAACTGCAGGCTCGGTGCTCCTGGCAGCTCTGCTGCTCAAGATGGGCGGCTACGGCATCTTCAGGGTAATACTACCCATGCTGCCGAATGTAGACAAGATGTTCGTAACCGTGATCGCTATAATTGCGGTCTTGAGCATTGTGTACGGGGCATTCCTAGCCCTGGCTCAGAAAGATCTGAAGAAGATGGTGGCTTACTCATCCGTCAGCCACATGGGCTTCGTAACCTTGGGAGCAGTAGCCTTTACCTGGCTCTCCATCCAGGGAGCCATGTTCCAGCAGTTCTCCCACGGCCTCATAACCTGCGTCCTCTTTATGTCCGCAGGAACGATACAGCACACCGTTGGAACCAGGATCATAGCCGAGCTTGGAGGCCTGGCTGACAGGATGCCCAAGTTCGCAGTCCTGATGATGGCAGGCTTCATGGCATCCCTGGGCCTTCCGGGCATGAGCGGCTTCGTTGCCGAGTTCACAGTTCTTGCCGGATCTTACGCAACGCTTCCGTTCTACACCCTGATAGTGATCTTCTTCAGCGTAGCCATAACCGCAGCCTATCACTTGTGGTCCATGCAGAAGGTCATGTTCGGGCCCATACTGCCTAAGTTCCTGGACGTCCACGACGCCCACCCGTATGAGATCGCATCCATGACGGCCTTCATACTGCTGATCATCCTCTTCGGTGTTCAGCCGGCCTTGATAACCGATATCATGGGGGCTGCAGCCTACCAAGTGATGGAGCCGGTCAAGACCCTGGCCCAGATGGGGGTGATTTGAAGTGGTAGATCTAGCGCACTACGCCCCGCTCTATGCTGAGGGCCTGCTCACTGCCCTGGCGGTGCTGATACTCTTCGCTGGACTCTTCATGAAGTCCAAAGCCATGATGGGGTATGTAAGCCTGGTAGGTCTGGCCCTATCTCTGATCCTGGTCATGATCGCCAAGACGGGTTCCGTCTTCTTCTTTGATACCGTATCAGTGGACTCGCTATCCCAATTCTTCAAAGCGACCTTCATAGTGGTCTCTTTATTGGTAGTGATAGCTTCCCTGACCAGGTACAAGGAGAGTGCCGGAGGGGATGAGTTCTATTCTCTCCTCCTGCTGGCAACTGTGGGCATGATGGTGGTCTCAAGCTCTAT
>CAZKWM010000012.1:8639-18735 GCA_964556405.1 uncultured Methanotrichaceae archaeon
CCCTTCCACATGTGGGCTCCCGATACCTACGAGGGCGCGCCCTCCCTGGTCTCGGCATTGCTTGCGGCAGGCTCCAAGAAGATGGGCTTTGCAGCAGCTTTCAGGGTCATCTTCGTGGCAATGGTAGCTTTGAGGGTTGAGTGGTACCTCGCCTTCGCCATCCTGGCAGCGGTTACCATGACCCTGGGCAACATCGTGGCCATATGGCAGAACAACGTCAGGAGAATCTTTGCTTACTCCTCGGTGGCTCAGGCAGGATACATTGCCATAGCTTTTGTGGTTGTAGGTGCAGCGGGCACATTGCCCAACAGCGCCTACGTTGCCCAGACGGGCATCGCAGGCGCCCTGCTCCTGATCCTCGGCCATGCCCTGATGAAGACAGGGGCCTTCATTGCCACGGCAGTGGTGGCCTACATGGTTCTGAGGGAAGGAAAGACCGACCCGGACGACATATCTAACTATGCAGGTCTGAGCAAAAGGGCACCGGTCACGGCCTTCTGCCTCCTGATCTTCATGTTCGCCCTGGCGGGAATTCCACCGACGGCTGGATACATAGGGAAGTTCGTGCTATTCGGCTCTGCCATCAATGCAGGGCTAGTTTGGCTGGCAGTGCTGGCCATAATCAACAGTGCCATCTCCCTGTACTACTACCTGAGGATCATCATGTACATGTACCTCAGGCCAGCGACCGGGCCCAAGATCATAGAGCCCAAGGGATACATGGCAGCTTTAGTCCTGACGACCATAGGGGTCATCTGGATTGGAGTCAACCCACAGCCCTTCATAGACTATGCGATGCAGGCGGCAGCGGTTCTGCTGCCTCATTAAAACTTTTTTAGCTTATTTTCTTTAACTTTTATGCTACCATTATTATCAATTAATTAGTTTGATAAAGTCGAATGTGCTATTGAAATGGCCAGGGGTGCTATAAAGGGTTATAGAGAGCCTCATAGAAGATGGCGAAGGGGTCCCCCCCCATAGAGGAAAGGAGCTTCTGGGGTGCAGGCTCACTGTGGAGGCTCATGCTTAGATTGTCGCCTTTTCTTCTGAAAAAGTTATGAAAATTCTAGAAAAGAAAGGCTTTGTATTGAAGTGGATCACAGGGACCCACTATATATTCGCTCGTCCTGAGATAAAGATGCGGGTGATGGTACCCTATCATAGCAAGGGGATTCCCAAGGGAACATTGCTTCAGATACTAGATGATGCAGGTATCAGCTGAGATGGCATGAAGGAATTACCCTAACCAGTTTGAAATGTCTTGGGAGATGCGAAGGTCGCTAGGGATCAATGCTTAGAATACACGATAAGATGAAACGGCAACCTTAACTAAGAGACTACTATAAAAGGACAACCATTTCATAAGAGGAGCGGTCCCCTTGCTACCAATAAACGAAAAATTGATAACAAAAAACAGAATTGAGCATATCTATAAGATATCCCTCGATTGTGGTGTCAGGGGCAGCCTACTCGATGTCTAAGCATGCCCTGTTAACCCTTCTACTTTACCCATTTCAGAATGTTCGGTTTCTTTCTCTTTCCTGCGCCTGTTTATCCTTTTGGATGGTCAAGGGTGAGGGCACCTTCATTCGGCGGTCATCTGCAATGCCAATTTTCCTGAGATCTTCTGGGTTTTCGTTCAAGATCTTAACCAAGCCCATTGTAGCAGTTTCAAGACCAAGCTCATGCACCTTTAAAAATACGTTCTGTACAGCTGCTATGCTGTCAAGCAGGCTGATGTGTTCCATTAATAAATTATTATTTTTTGCGCATATAATTATTAGCTCAGGCGCATCATCGAGGACGCGTAGATCCGCTTCTCGGCCGGGACTCTGATTGGGATAACCCCGCTGCGATGATGGATCCTATCAAGTCGATAGGCTTATCACCGGCTGCAAATGCGCTCAGGATTGAGACGGAGGATCTCGTTTCAGAGCTGCGCTTAAGTCGTCCCGAGTTGGTGGCTAAGAGCAACGAAAGCCTCTATTTGGAAGCCGCGCATCACACAACGGCCTCACGGCAGCTGCTGAATTACCATGCGGCGCTTGCGAGAACATCAAGCAAACCGAGAGATCGGCTTATCGAAGGTCTAGGCCTTCGTGATGTCATGACGGCTGGTAACCTGGAGTATATCGTATCCCGTGAGCGCTGTCGTGGGAGCGTGCTGGCCTTTGCTCACAACAACCACCTGTAGCGCGGAAAGGCACAGTAGCAGTTGGGCCCCGATCTATTAATATGGTGGCCAGCCGGAGCTTAGCTCCATGAGATCTTCGGTCCGTGCTATGCGGACATAGGAACGGCCGTGGGTGTTTCCGAGGACAATGACCTCGGGTCAGCCGGAAGCCGGGACCCTTGAGGCTCGGTTGACTGCCGTGCCGGTAGTTGGGACGATTTATTCCAACTAACAATGGTCAGGGGCTTTCAGCCTCGGAGATAACATCTCTTCTGGTTCGCTCGGGCAGTATGAATAACATGACCTACTTCTCGCTAACTCACTAGAGCTTAACCGATTTCGATTGGCTGACGATCCTTGATTCGACGGCGTACAGCCGCGGTGAGCCAGCACTGCCTTAATGGTACTTTAATCCCAAGCTTGAAGCGAGGCCTGGAAGAATGTTTGGGCGTATATGATGGACCATGAGAAGAACGCCGTCGTGGACTCGAAAGAGACATGAACTCAATTAGAACTTAGGTGATTCTCCAATTCATAAATCTACTCATCATATATACTAAAGGGTATTCTTAGAGATAAGATGCAGCTACAATAATAGGAATGGTACCTAAATATTTTAGTTAGTTTTTTATACTAAAAGTGATTATCCCTATCAGGGAATCATCTGGGGCGGGAGGTCATATTTGATAGGGCTATATACAAAAAATAGCGGCAGCCGTTTGGGATCCTCAGTTCTGTCTTTCTATGCTAGGAAAATAATATCTAAAACTTGATAGCCATGAGCAGCGATCCCATATTAAACCACAAGCAGGTCCCCATCTACTATCCTGGGTACGATCAGATGATCGATGTAGATGAGGTTATGGCCCCACTCCTAAGAGCCCTGTGGGATAAGGGCATCATGACCTGTAACTCCTGCCAGGAGATCGAACCCGGCATCATGTGGATAGAGTTCTACTCGGCAGAGGACGTAGAGGCCTTCATAACTCTCCTGGTAGTGGCTCTGGGAAATCGCACAAGTCAGTTCCCTGAGGCCGATGATTGGCTGTACCTGAGGATGTTTGGAGGAATCGGTGAGGAAAGAACGCCGTGGAAGTACGAGGCTCATCCCAATCTATGCCAGGAGCTCCTGGATTTCGATGGTCCCAAGACCGATATCTTCAGCTCGGGGGCCATTGCCCTGACCGTATCAGTGCGCTTTCCTATAGATGATTACAACAGGCTACTGGACCTGATCAGCCATTGAATCCGATAGCATTTAAAATCCAAGGTCACTAGTCGCGTCTAAAAAACATATAAAAGAAATTAAAAAAAGTCCTTATGGTACTCTGGGTATTACCGGTGCAGCGGGCCTTGGCCTTATGGCTGCGGCGAAGATCAGATAGAGGGCTGCGAGGCCGACGATCACGTAGACCACGGCCGATGCCAGGGTGGCTGTGCCGAAGATGGCAGCTATTACGTTGTAGTTGAATAATCCAATGATTAGCCAGTTCAGGCCCCCTATGATGGCCAGGGCCAGACATATCCAGTAAAGGGTATCATACCATTCCATTTTGCTCGCTCCTATGCAGCTTTGCCTTGAAATTACAATGGCCTCCATACTACTTAAATTTTATTGGCAAGATCATATAATTGCTGAGAGATAAGTCCCTAACAAAGAGCTCGATCATCGCCAAAAGGATATTAAAAGAGCGTTATAGGATCGGTTGATATGCGAAAATGATCAGTACTGACTTTAAATTTTCTTTTGATGCTTCAAGGGGTTATTAGCTTTATCATACGATGTCGTTGATGCCAATGAAGGCTGTTTTTTTTACGATGAAAATGGAAAAGCGTATATATTTACAAGGTTCACTTCTTTTAGGTGATAATTCTGGCCGCCGAGGATACCATAAGGGTTACGGTCGATGAGCTTCTCAAGGTTCTTTCAGCCAGGAGCATCATGGGAGATCCCATAGATACCGAAGATAAGATCATCATCCCCATAACCAAAATGGGTATGGGTTTTGGAGCCGGGATGAGGAGCACCAATGAGGCGGCCAGCCCCCATGGCATGACAGGATCGGGTGGCGGCGCCGGTGTCCAGCCCGTGGCAGTGGTGGTGGTCTTCAAAGGCATACCCGGCCCGGATGGAGTCAGGGTCCTGCCTCTGGAGGAACCCAGCGCCATGGCCGAACCCCTCTCTCAGGTGACGTCCCTGGTCATAGATAGGCTCTCAGGCCACAAGGAGGGGCGGGGAGCTTCAGGTCAATCCGCATCCATAGAGGTCAAGTAGGCAGGAGAAGATGAAACCCCTCCTGACTCTTTTAATATTAATTGTCATCATTGCTTTAATCCTCCTGATACCCATCCGCTTGAAGATGCAGCTCTTAAAGGATGCTTCTCTGATAAGGGGCTTTTATAGGGTGGCCTGGTTCGGGCTGACTCTGATGGAATGTGAGATCTCGCCTCTGGGGCCGGCTGAGCTCATGGGAGAGACGGGAGTCGCAAAGTCCGAGGAAAAGCCCAAAGAGAAGCATAAGATCAGGGTGCCTATAACCGACGCCGGGTCAGAGGAGAAAGAATGGGGACTAGGCCAAGTGGAAGCAGGCATCCAGGATAAAAGTGCTATGGGGAATGCACCCAAGCCAAAGGAGATCGATGCCATCCTGAATGCTTTGCCCGTCCTTTTGGAGACGGCCGGAGACATCCTCAGAACCATCCAGGTGGAGGAATGCTCCTTAAACCTCAGCCTGGGTACTGGAGATGCAGCTGATACCGCCAGGATCAGCGGATATATCTGGTCCGCAGCCGCGGTGGCCCTGCCCAGGAAGGCAAGCTTCGACCTAGATCCCTATTTCCTGGGGAAGAAGATGGATGGCTCTGTAATAGTCGATATAGGTGCAAGGCCCTTGTTGGTGGGATTGGCCTCTGCCAAAGCCCTAAAAGAGGAACAGATGAGATATCTTATCATGAACATGGTCAGAGGTGCCTAAGCCGATTATGGCCTTGAATCCTGAGATTGGGGCGAGGATTGAGGCTGGGGAACCTTTAGTAGCCGGCGGGAGAACCATATATCCCGTGGCCAATGTCTCAGTTTTCGGCTTAGGGAACAAAGTTTTAGGAGGATGGCTCTCACCTCTGGCCCTTGTAGTTATAGAATCCAAAGGAGCGTACTTAATTCCCTTCTCCAGGAACCTGACCCTGGATGAGGTTCTGGAGCTGGCACCGTCCTTAAGGCCAATGGTGGATAAGGCCAGGGGAATCCACAGGATCAAGATCCTCTGACCAAGTCCAACTTAAATCAACTACAGCTATGGTTAAACATAATCAACCATAAGTCAAGATCAGCGCTTCACTACTAGGGTTCCGGCAATGATGTCGCGTAGCCCCTCTTTCCTGGAGGTGAATCCCATCCTCATGAAGCCTGCTATGTGAAGGCGGGCTGAGTGGACCTTGGACCAGTATCTTATAGTGGCCCTGGCAAAGGAGATCCTTCTGCCTTTCTCGTCGGTCACCTTCAATCCCAGAAGGGCCTTGCCGAAAGTGGCTTGATAGGGTGAGGATTCCATGATGGCCCAGTAAAGCCATGGTACCAGAGGCGCGCCATATCATGCCGTGCGTCCAGAGCCCTTGCCATCCTATGGCTGGTGACGCAAACATGAGGCTCAGCACAAAGAGGCTCAAGCCCATGCCCATGTAGACTAGAGCGTTATCCAGGAGATATGTAGTAAACCTCCTCCAGAAGCCTGCGTAGCTTCTCCTTGACGCTGATGCCATACGGGGCGGCCCGGAGGTCTTTGCCACAGTTCTGGCAGAACTTAGCTATGAAATCATTTTGACTTCCACAATTGGGACAGAGCATCCTTTCAACTTCTCAGGCGTATAATCCGCCCTTGATCTTGGATTGGATTTCATGATACGACGTTTACAAACGTGAGATAGATGGGCCAACGTTTAATGTCGTATATATGGTCTTTATTCTATAAAATATAAAAAGATTTAATTGGTCCCGTTTTCCTAAAAAAAGTGGAATAATAATTGATTTGGAAGTAAGCGGAACAGATCAGACGGAGTGTTAGGATAATAGCTCTGGGCAAACTCATCATTTTTCTTAATCATTTCAGGAAGTAAGAGACATATTATTAGATCTCATTGATGTGGCAAATATACGGTTACTTGATCCCTAGTATATTCCAGTTAATCATCCACCAGGCAAAAGCCAAGCAGGCCGTCGTCACAAGAGTGAAGTGCGCCCTTCCCATGATCCCCCAGTAACCCTTTCTCCAGGATAGAACTGTAAGAGCCGCAGATCCCATTGCCATCATCGCAGCCGCCATCCCTAGGTTGAGCAGGACTATGAAAGTGGGAGGCACCTCATAGAGGAACGCTGAGAAATCGAGGCTTAAGGATAGAAGCCCGGCCAGGATGGCGAGGTTCAAGAGGCTGTTAAATCCTAGGACCCAGCGTGCAGCTCTGGCCAGGTAAGAATTACGGCGATCTCTTTCTCCCCCATCCCAGCCGAATCTGGTGAGGCCGAAGATGAGCTTGAAGGGCCAGATGAGGACCGAGAGAAAGAGGAGGATGCATGCCCCAAGAAGGCCAAGGTTGAAGGGCAGAGAGTCGTACCATTCCACCCTCTGGTAGGCTGTTCTCGGGTCATTGAGGTAGAAGAAGTATTTGGCATTGCCCTGGCTATCCTTCCTGAAGGCCAGCTCATCCATGGGCGCCGTTATATCTGCCTTGAGATAGAGCAGGGGATCAAGCTCCTGCCACTTTTCTGAAAGGAACAGAGATTGACTGGTTTTCAGGGTGCCATTGGCCCCGGCGGTCACCTGAATTTGGCTGATGAGGGATGCTATCTTCTCGTAGGTGGTGTAGGATGATCTGGTAGGCCTATAGCTGCCGTCGAGCCCTGAAGTTGGAGGCTTGGAGATGTTCCTCGATAAATTAACCGCGTTCGATCTCCCCTCGGTATCGGGGAAGTACCTGTCCAGGAAGGCCTGTATCAGCTCCATCCTGGCCTGGGCGCCTCCCTGGCTGTTATAGGTGACAAAGAGCCCCAGGTCTTTCTCCGGGAGGAGGACGAGGGCCGTATGGAAGTAGATGCTATCGCCGCAGTGCCACAGGATTCTCTGACTGTTTAGCCTCATCTCCATGAAGCCGTAGTCCCAGCCACTTACTCTTGGATCATTGGTGAAGAGCTGGGTGTGCATCTGCTCGGCGGTAGCCTGGCTCAGTATCCTGACCTTGCCATAGCGTCCCTCCTGTAGATGAGCTATCATGAACTTGGCCATGTCTAAGGCCGTGGAGCTGGCAGCCCCTGCCGGGTAGAGCTGGACGTACTCGAATGCCTCTGGGATGTAAGAACCGCCGCTGTAGGTGTAGCCCACGGCCATGTCCTTTGCCAGATCGGAGGGCAGGGGCTGAAGGAAGGTACTACGATTCATGCCCAGGGGAGAAAAGATCCTCCTTTGGACGTAGTCTTGGAAGGGCGTGCCTGAGCGCTCCTGGACGATATAACCTGCCAGGGATGCGTCGTAGTTGGAGCAGGCCGTGACCTCCCCTGGAGGTCTGACCCTGGCCGGCATATCATCCTTGAGGACCTGGTCCAGGGGCTTTAGGTCTGAAGCATTGCGGACAAAGACTCCAAGCGCTCTGTATTCAAAACCGGCGGTATGGGCCATAAGGTTGAGAAGGGTTATGGGCTCTGAGTACGTGGCAGGTATCTGAAAATCCTTTAGATAAGAATTGACGTCCGATCTCAGGCTTAGATTTCCCTGCTCGGCCTGCTGCATGACCGAGGTCCAGACGAAGAGTTTGCTTACCGAGCCTATGCGAAAGAGGGTTTTGGCGGGATTTACGGGCTTTTGCTTATCTATGCTCTCATATCCATAGCCTTTGGAATATATCACCATGCCGTTCTTAACCACTGTCACGGCCGCGCCTGGTATGTGATAGTCCTTGAGCTGGCCCTCCACGACACCGTCCAGGAAGGCTCTTAGCTCGCCGGGATCTATGGGATCATCGCTCCCAGGGTCTATGGTCTTTAAACGATCAGACCCGCCAAGAACCGATGCTATATCTCGGATATTAGGTACAGAACCAATAGAAACCGCAGAAATAGAAAGGCTGTAGAAAAGGATAATGGATGCCAAGGTCAAAATAGTGATATATGATCGAGCGCTCTTTTTTCGTGACGGTGCCAATGCTGCTTCAGGCCTTGAACTTGCAGGCCTCAAACCCATCATCCTTCTGCATCCTCCTTCAATCCCTCTTTATTCTCTCTCCCTTTATATCCTTCACGCCTCGATAAGAACTTTAATTCACTTCGGTTTTACCGCTGAGATTTTAATACTGGATACGGACTCCGAGGCCTTCTTTAAATCATCAGCTGAGACCTTTGATGCCTCGAGCAATCCAGGGCCGGAAGAGCTGCCTATCAGGCATTCAATGGGAAAAGACGACTCGTCATCCACCTTGATGTCATGGAAGCCCACCGACCTTATGGTCCCCAGGTAGTCATCCTTCATTACAGCTCCTGCCAGGCAGCCGATGTACGCCTCGGTGGAGTATTTTACGAAATCAGGCAGCTCCTTGATGAGAACTATATCGGAGACGGCAAGCCGCCCTCCGGGCTTTAGGACCCTGAAGGCCTCTTTAAAAGTCCTGGTCTTATTGGGCACCAGGTTGATGACGCAGTTGGATAGCACCACATCCACATAATCATCCGCCACAGGCATGTTCTCCAGATCACCCTGGCGGAAGTCGATATTGGTGTAACCTCCCTTCTTGGCCTGGGCCTTGGCCTTCTCCACCATCTCCGTGGTCATATCCACACCTATGACCTTGCCCCCAGGCCCAACTCTGGTGGAAGCCAGGAAGCAGTCCAAGCCGGCTCCGGAGCCCATGTCCACGACAGTTTCTCCTTCCTTGATATTGGCCATGGCCACTGGATTGCCGCATCCCAGCCCAAGGTTGGACTCAGGGGGAGCTGTTTGAAGATCTTCCTCGGTATAGCCTATCTGCCTGCTGATCTTTTCAGAAAGATCAGAACCGCAGCACCCCCTGGAAGCATAATCCGACGTGGCCTGCTTGGCTATCCTGGCATAGCCCTCTCTTACCGCCCTTTTAATTTCTCTCTCCTTCATCATTGAACCGCACCACCCAACAAGGCCCGTGCTCTGCAGCCCGGACCTCTTCTACAGATTGTGTCCCTTAAGGTGATACTTGCAGTTTAATTAAGCTTTCTTTGTCACGATTTAAATGGGAGAAACGCCTGTCTCTTGCCCTAACAGCGTCTTATTTCCTATGAATGGAGAATAGATAATACCAAGGACGAGATAAAGCTCGGTTAGAGATATGGCACAGTCTAAAAGCTAGTCTAGGGAAGCAAAAGCTAGCCTAGGTAGGACGTAGAGGATTAACGATGCTCGATGGATCATAGCTGTCTATCTGCTTTATAAGTCCTCTGTGCTTGAGCCACAGACCTGCGATAACAGTCAAGGATATCACTAGCCAGGAGGCAAAGAGCAGCTTTATTCCCTCATTAAAGACCGAACGCTGCTGGGAGTAAAGGTAAATGGCCGCAGCTATGGTGACCAGTATGGAGAGGAACATGTCTGTGAAGGGGGCAAAGGCGCTCCTGTACCTGGTCGAGAAATGCTCCCACTGCTTCTCCACCACCCCTGCCACGGAGTCGGGATGCCTTCCCAGGAAGGCCCCGATCCTCTTGACCCTGGCGTCGGCGGACATTATGTAGGAGTCATAGCAGATAGCCACCAGAGGCACGAAGTAAAGGAGCCAGTAAATCTCGGCGATCTGTATTTCGGCGTTGATGGAGCTTAAGGTGAAGAGAACTGTTACGAAGGCCATCTTCCTGGTGACGTAGTTGGCCCTTTCATTCTGGGCGGTGATCTTCTCCTCGTGAAGAGCTCTGAGGAA